>JAJZHC010000155.1 GCA_021804705.1 Pseudomonadota bacterium | reverse complement strand
CAACCACGGGCACTCCGGAAAAACGGTTTTGGCGGGTCAGTTGCAGGACCTCGCTCACCGGCATGTCGGGAGAAACCGTGATGGGATCACGCACCACGCCAGATTCAAAGCGCTTAACCTTGGCGACTTCGGCGGCCTGCTGCTCGATGCTGAGATTTTTATGCACGATGCCGATGCCGCCCTCCTGGGCCAAGGCTATCGCCAGGCGGGCTTCAGTAACCGTGTCCATGGCGGCGGACAGCAGTGGCAAGTTGAGGGTGATGTTTCGGGTCAGCCGGGTGGCGAGACTGACGTCGCGCGGCAGGACTTCGGAATGGGCCGGAATGAGCAGAACATCATCGAAGGTGAGTGCCTTTTCGACAACTCGCATGGCATTACCCCTTGGCAAAACGGCATTATACGCAAGTCTGGCCCGGGCTCAAAGCGGCTTTGCCAGCTTCTCGCGGGAGCGCCGTGCAGCCTTGGGGTCGGCCAGGCGCGCCCGGTAGATTTCCGCACGGTCGCCGGCCTTCAGCACTGTGGTGAGCGGGCGCACCCGGCCATTGATGCCGGCAGGCTGGCGCGCCAGATCCACCTCCGGGTACCGTTCCAGAATACCCGAACTGCGAATGGCCGCTACCAGGGTGGTGCCTGGCGGCACCTCGAGGGTGAGTATCGTCTGCTGCCCCGGTAATGCGTAAGCGACACAGACCTGCATCAGCCCGCCCCGCCGTACACGCCCTGGGCACGCGTCACGAAGGCCTCCACCATGGAATTGGCGATGGTGTTGAAGACCGGACCCACCACCTTTTCCAGAATGCGACTGGAAAACCGCCACTCCAGGGAGAAGGCAATCTTGCAGGCACCGGCCTGCAGGGCGGTGAAGCGGAATTCGCCACGCAAATGCTGGAAGGGCCCCTTGACGAGGTCCATCACCAGCGATTCTCCGGCCACCGAAGTGTTGCGGGTGGTGAATTGCTGGCGCAGGCCATGGAAATTGATGTGCAGCGTGGCGACAGTCTCGCCGGCCTCGCTGTGGTGCACTTCGGCACCGCTGCACCAGGGCAGGAATTGGGGATATGACGGAATGTCTTCCACCAACTCCCACATCTGCCGGGCGGAATGCAGCACTAGAACGGATTTTTCAACACGCGTCATGGAAGGCTCGATGGGCTAGAATGGCAGATCATTGCGCGAAGATACCGAATTATGAGCATTGTGGACAACCGTAAAGCATTTCACGACTACTTCATCGAAGAGCGCTTCGAGGCGGGACTCGCCCTGGAAGGCTGGGAAGTGAAGGCGATTCGTGCCGGCCGTGCCCAGCTCAAGGAGGCTTATGTGGTGGTGCTGTCGGGCGAGCTGTTTCTGTTGGGTTCGCACATCAGCCCCCTGCCCACCGCCTCCACGCACATCAAGCCGGACCCCACCCGGACCCGCAAACTGCTGCTGCACGCCGAGGAAATTGCCAAGCTGGTAGGCAAGGTGGAACGCGCCGGTTACACGCTCGTCCCGCTCAACCTGCACTATAGCAAGGGGCGCATCAAGGCCGAGATCGGGCTCGCCAAAGGTAAAAAACAACACGACAAGCGCGAGGCAGAAAAGGATCGCGACTGGGAAAGGGAAAAGCAGCGCCTGCTGCGCCAACGCTGATGAACACGCGCTATTGGCAAATTCTCACGGCTGCCGGCGCCGTGCTGATGATCACCATGGGGGTGCGCCAGAGCCTGGGCCTGTTTATCCAGCCCATCAATGCCAGTACCGGTGTCAGCATCGTGGCCATCAGCTTTGCGCTGGCCACCGGACAATTCGTATGGGGCGCCTCGCAACCCCTGTTCGGCCTGCTCGCCGAACGCATCGGGCCCTTCAAGGTCATGCTGCTGGGTGCCGTGTTGATGGCCCTGGGGCTGATCCTGGCCGTCCTGTGGTCCACCCCGCTGGGTTTGACGCTAACGCTGGGCATCCTGGTTTCAGCCGGCGCCGGAGCTGGCAGTTTTGCCCTCATGATTGCAGCCGCATCCCGCGCCCTGGGGCCCCATCAACGCGCATTTGCCGCCGGCTTCATCAACGCGGGGGGCTCTTTCGGGCAGTTTCTTTTTGCCCCCATGTCCCAGTTGCTGATTGTGAGCATGGGATGGATGAGCGCACTATGGACCCTTGCCGCAGCCACCCTCGTCACCATCCCGCTAGCCTTCGGTTTTGGCCGGGTGGCGCGCCCCATTCCGGCAGCGGCCTCTGCCTCCGACCATCTGCCAGCCGGCAAGCAGGTCCGGCTGGCCTTTGGCGACCGCAGCTACTGGTGCCTGCATGCAGGCTTCTTCACCTGCGGTTTTCACGTGGCCTTCCTCACCACCCATCTGCCCAGCTATGCCGCGTTGTGCGGCATGCCCCAGCGGGTATCAGCCATTGCGCTGGGCCTCATCGGCTTTGCCAACATCTTTGGCAGCCTCTTTACCGGATGGCTGGGCAACCGCATGCGCATGAAGAACATCCTGTTCTGGATGTATGCCCTGCGCGCCCTGATGATCATTGCGCTCCTGCTCTCCCCCAAGACCGTCATCAACTTTTACATTTTTGGTGTGGGCATGGGAATGACCTGGCTCGCCACGGTGCCTCCCACTGCAGGACTGGTAGGCAAGCTGTTTGGCACCCGCCACCTCGCCACCCTCTTTGGCCTGACCCTCCTGTCGCATCAGATCGGCGGTTTCTTTGGCGCCTGGCTGGGTGGCGTGGGTTTTGCGGTCAACGGCAACTACGATGCGCTCTGGATCACCGACATCCTGCTGGCCAGTTTTGCCGCACTGGTGAACCTGCCCATCCGTGAGGCACCCCTGGGCACCTTCGCCAAATCATGAGCAAAACTTATCATCCTAATAAGAATTACTGAGTATTGCTTATAGAAATCGGGGGCTATGATCCGACCTGCACGCCTCTAAAAGCGCAGCTCGGAGTAAAATTACAACAATTCCACGGGAGAACATCCATGCATTTGGGACGCAAGACCCTGTCCAAGTTCCTGATTGAAAATGTCAGCGGAACCCGTGATGGTGCCGACCTGGCAGCACTCCTCGTGGACGTGGCTGCAGCCGTCAAGGCCATTGCTGCCCTGAGTGCAAAGGGCGCGCTCGGCGGTGCCACCGGCACCCTGGATACCGTCAACGTGCAGGGTGAAACGCAAAAACCCCTGGACGTGCTCTCCAATACCGCCTTCGTCAACACCTTCGAACAGGGCGGCCTCGTTGCAGGGGTGGCCTCGGAAGAGATGGACGACCCCTTTCCCATCAGGCCCCCAAACCAGCGCGGCCCCTTCCTGGCCATCTTCGACCCCCTGGACGGCTCGTCCAACATCGACAGCAATGTCTCGGTGGGCTCGATTTTCTCCATCCTGCACGCCCCCGAAACAGGCGAACCGGTCACCGCAGACTATCTGCAACCTGGCATCAAGCAGGTGGCCGCAGGCTACGCCCTGTACGGTCCGGCAACGCTGCTGGTACTCACCGTGGGCAAGGGAACCCACGGCTTTACCCTGGATCGCGAAGTGGGCAACTTCATCCTCACCAGCCCCAATATGGAAATTCCGGCCGATACCAGCGAATTTGCCATCAACACTTCCAACGAGCGCTTTTGGGAAGCCCCCATTTGCCGTTACGTCAACGAGTGCAAAGCGGGCAAGACGGGGCCGCGCGAACGGGACTTCAACATGCGCTGGATTGCCTCCATGGTG
>JAJZHC010000016.1 GCA_021804705.1 Pseudomonadota bacterium | reverse complement strand
ATTACAATCCGGCTTTGGTTGCGAGACACTCATGAAGACATCGTTACTGGGCGCACTGAGCCCCAAGGCTTTCCTGGCACGCCACTGGCACAAAAAGCCGCTGCTGGTACGTCAGGCCATACCGGACTTTCTGGGTTTTCTCACGCCCGCCGAAATCAAGAAACTGGCCACCCGCCCCGATGTACAGGCTCGCCTCATCCTGCGCGAAGGACGCCGCTGGAAATTGCACCACGGCCCATTTCGTCCCATCGACTTCAAGACCCTGCCCGACAGCAACTGGACCGTGCTGGTGCAGGAACTCAACCACTGGATTCCGGAGGCCGCGGCACTGCTGCAGGATTTCAACTTCGTGCCGCACGCGCGCCTGGACGACCTGATGGTGAGTTATGCCGTACCCGGTGGCGGTGTGGGGCCGCATTTCGATTCGTATGACGTGTTTTTGCTCCAGGGTTTTGGCACGCGGCATTGGGGCATTGCGGAAACCGACGACCTGGAACTGCTGCCCGACAGCGACCTCAAAATCCTGCGCCGTTTCAAGGCGCAGGCGCAATGGGATCTGGAAGCCGGGGACATGCTCTACCTGCCCCCGCAATGCGCCCATGATGGCGTGGCCGTGTCGGAATGCTTTACCTATTCCATCGGCTTTCGCGCACCCACGCATCAGGAGTGGGTCAACGCCTTCCTCGACCACCTGCGCGACCATCTCACCGTGAGCGGACGCTATGCCGATCCTGACCTGACCCTCCAGGCCCATCCGGGCGAACTGCCTGCGGCCCTGTTGCAACAGGTCAGTCACATTTTGCAATCCATTCGCTGGAACGATCAGGATATCCTGTCTTGCGTCGGGCGTTACCTGACCGAGCCCAAACCGCACCTGTTTTTCGACCCGCCACCGTCGCCGCTGACCCGCACGCGCTTTGCCCGGCAGGTTGAACGACTGGGCCTGCGTCTTGATCCTCGCAGCATCATGCTGTTTCGCGGCAACCGGTTGTTTCTCAATGGCGAGGAGCACCCGCTTGCCGGCGCTGCCAAACGCCCCCTGGTGGCCCTGGCAGACCACCGCCGCCTGGCCCCGGGCCCGCTGCCAGAGGCCGCAATCTCCCTGCTCTACGAAGCCTATCTGGCGGGCTGGCTGGCCTGACAAAAATCACTTGCTGCAACGCAACGGTGGGTGTAACCTCTCGGAATCTGTAAGGCCCACCGGAGGCTCACCAGATGTGTCCTCAACTTTACTATCGATAGGAATTGCAAATGAAACTGAACCTCTTGATCGCTGCTTTGTTCGCCGTTGCCGTTGCCGCTTGCAGCAAACCCGAAGCCCCGAAGCCCGAAGCCCCCAAGGCTGACGCTGCTCCTGCTGCACCGGCTGCTCCTGCTGCCGCTCCTGCAGCTCCTGCTGCACCAGCTGCTACTGATGCCGCTCCTGCTCCTGCTGCTCCCGCCGCCGACAAGAAGTAATTCGGCGCAGCGTCAAGCTGCTGAAGCAAAAAGCCGACCTTCGGGTCGGCTTTTTTTTGGGGTTGTGGGGACAGACCCCAATTGGGGGTCTGTCCCCACAACCGCTTTTCCTATCTGATTTCCAGCCAGTCCAGGCCCGCCCCCTGATCAGCCACCACCACCTCTTCGAGAGCACAACCCAGCACCTGGGCCAGCGCGGCCTGCGCCAGTTGCGGCGTGTTATTTTTCTTGCTGACGTGTGCGGCCACCACGCACTGCAGGCGGGAGTGGTCGAGGCGCGACAGCAGCTCGGCCGAGGCTTCGTTGCTGAGATGGCCAAATCGCCCACTCACCCGGGCCTTGAGCTGGGGCGGATAAGGGCCCTGCTGGAGCATGAGGGGATCATAGTTGGTTTCCAGGAAAAGCCCGTCGCAGGTTTTCAGCATGGCTTCAATATGCGGCGTTGCACACCCCACGTCGGTGAGTATACCCAGACGCTGCGCTCCGTTACCCACCACGAATTGCAAAGGTTCACGCGCATCATGCGGCACGGCAAAGGGCTCGATAGCCAGCGCTTCGAGCTCAAAGGGCACATCGCCGGCAATGGCACGGAGCTGGCTTTCTGCCAGTTGGTCGCGCACGGCCGCCAGGGTGCCAAAGCTGGCATAAACCGGCAGGTCATAGCGTCGGGCCAGACGGGCCACACCCGCAATGTGGTCGGAATGCTCGTGGGTGACAAGTAGCGCCGTGAGCTGCTGCGGCGCCACCCCAAGGCGTTCGAGGCGCACCGTCGTCTCGGCCAGCGAAAACCCGCAGTCCAGCAGCACAACCGTGGCCCCGCATTGAATCAACAGCCCGTTGCCTTCACTCCCGCTACCCAGTGATGCGAAGCGGATCACGCGTCAATGCAGCTGTTCGTAGATCAGGCTCAGCATCTTGTTGGCGGTGTCGGGGTTAATCTGGTTTTCAGCCTTGTCCCTGACATCCACCTTCGACCCCTTGCCGCTGATGGTGGTGATTGTGATGCGATAGGTCTGGGTATCCTTTGACTTGTCGTCGGATTTCCAGAACTCCAGGCTGGAGAGGAAACTCTCCTTCTTCTTGGTTTTCAGCGCAGCTTCACTATCGGTGTAACGCACATAATAGACGCCCGCCGCTCGATCCCGGTCTTCCACGGTAAACCCGCTGCGATCCAGCGCCAGGCCAACCCGGCGCCAGGCCCGGTCGAAGGGTTCATTGAGCGAGAGGATGGTGTCGCCATCCGGCTGCTTGGCCAAGGTAGCCAGTGCATTGGATTGCGTTGCTGCAGCAGCACCCGGGGCTGCAGGGGCACCAGTGCCCGCCACCAGCGCGCTGGCCTGTTCGGGCGTCGTGCCAAAACGCAGTGCCAGTTTTTTGAGATACTCGTTTTCCATTTCGGGATCTTCCGGACGCATCTGCCAACTGGTTCCGGTGTAATCCTTGCTGACCATTTCTTCCATGCCGCGGTGGGTGATGAAAATTTCCGTGGTGCCGCTCACCGTACCCCGTTCCACCCGCGTGCGGAACTTGTCACGCAGCGGGCTGGAGAACAGGTTGTCCACCACGGTGCTGAGCATGCGTTTGAGGAAATCCTGCGGTACGCTGGTACGATTTGCCGTCCAATCGGTTTCCATCAAGCCGATTTGCGGGTCATCCACTTTCAGTTCAAAACCGTTGCTGATCCAGAACTCCTTCAGGATGGGCCAGACCTGCTCAGGTGTGGCCTTCACCACCAGCCAGCGCTGCGCGCCGTCATGCTCGATGTGCACCCCGTCGGCGAGCTTGGGCAGCACGCCGCTTGCACCCGCCACAACCGTGGTGGTGCCCTGCTCCTTGGAATACTGTGAGTAGGTCGTGCCCTTGTTCTTGTCACGATCGGGAATGGCAAAGCGCTCGTCCGTCTGGACGGGGGTCAGATCGGGAGGCACCTCCAGCGGCTGCTCGGTCTCGGCCTTGGCCTTGTAATCGATCTTTTTGGACTGCAGCAGATTGGTTTGCGTGGTACACCCGGCCAACAAGGACAAGGTGATCAATCCCAGACCACATCCTTTGGTCCACTGGTTATAAGCGCTCATCCCGTTCCTCGTGAGGGTTATGCAATGCCCGCCTGGCGCAGGGCGCGGCGGACTGTTTCATGATGCTGGGGCGACAGCGGCGTGAGCGGCAGACGCAACGCGCCACCCATCCTGCCCATTTCTGCAAGAGCCCATTTCACCGGAATGGGATTGGCCTCGACGAAGAGGTCGCGGTGCAATCCCAGCAGCGTGTCATTGACAGCGCGCGTGGCAGCCACGTCCCCAGCCAGCGCCGCGCGGCATAACTGCGCCATGGCCACGGGGGCCACATTGGCTGTCACCGAGATGACGCCCTGCCCCCCCATGAGCATAAAGGATGCGGCCGTGCCGTCGTCGCCGGTATAGCAGGCAAAACCCGCCGGAGCCCGGCGAAACAGGTCAGTGGCGCGATACAGGTCGGCCGTCGCATCCTTGATACCCACGATATTGGGAATGGCGGCAAGGCGCAAGGCGGTATCGTTGGACAGATCCGCCATCGTGCGCCCGGGCACGTTGTAGAGGATCATGGGCAGATCCACCGCTTCGGCGATGGTCTTGAAGTGCAGGTACAGCCCTTCCTGGGTGGGCTTGTTGTAGTAGGGCACCACCGACAGGCTGTAGTCGGCGCCCACGCTCTGGGCAAACCGGGCCAGTTCGATGGCTTCGGCGGTGGAGTTGGCCCCGGTACCGGCGATCACCGGAATGCGGCCAGCGCAATACTCCACGGCGACCTTGATCAGGGCCTCATGTTCCTGCACGTTGACCGTGGGGGATTCACCCGTGGTGCCCACAATGGCGATGGCGGCCGTGCCCGAGGCCACATGCCAGTCCACCAGCGCCTTCAGGCGTGGAAAATCCAGGCTGCCATCTTCCAGCATGGGGGTGACGATCGCGACCAGACTGCCTTGCAACATGACCGATTCCCTGCACATAAAGGGCCAATTCTACTACAAATTTTCCTTATCCCAGCGCAACAGCGCGGGCGCTTCAGGGATAATGCGGGAATGAACATTCTACTCACCGGCCCCCAGGGGCAAGTGGGGACCGCGCTGCGGCCCCTGCTGGAACCGCTGGGCACGCTCACTGCCCTGGGGCGCGACGCCCTCGACCTTGCCGACGCCGACGCCATCCGTGCCGCCGTGCAACGGCATCGCCCACAGCTCATCGTCAATGCGGCGGCCTATACCGCCGTGGACCGTGCCGAAACCGAACCCGAACTGGCACAAGCCATCAACGGTGTGGCGCCGGGCGTGCTGGCCGAAGAGGCCGGACGCCTGGGGGCGGCCCTGATCCACTATTCCACCGATTATGTGTTTGATGGCAGCCATGCCAGGCCCTATGTGGAAACCGACCCACCGCACCCCTTGGGCGTTTATGGCCGCAGCAAATGGATGGGAGAACAAACCGTCCTGGCCAGCGGCACGCCTGCCTGGATCTTCAGGACCAGCTGGGTGTACGGTCTTGCTGGCGCCAACTTTCTCAAGACCATGCTGCGCCTGGGGCAGGAGCGCGAGTCCCTCAACGTGGTCAACGACCAGTGGGGGGCGCCCACCTGGGCCCGCTCCATTGCCGAGGCCACCGCCACGCTGGTGCAGCAAGCCCGCAACAGCGAAGATGTTGCCGATTTCATCCGCAGGCACCAAGGCGTCTACCACATGACCAATGGCGGGGCCACCACCTGGTTTGCGTTTGCCCAGGCCATTTTTGCCCAGCGGCCCGAGTGCCGCGCCCGGCTCAACCCCATTCCAGCTAGCGCCTACCCCAGCCCGGTGCGCCGCCCTGCCAACAGCCGCCTCTGCAACGACCGGCTGGCACAATGCCTGCATGTCACCCTGCCCGACTGGCAGGATGCCCTCGCGCGCTGCCTCGCTGAACTCCCTCCCATCCCACGGTAAGGCATTTTCATGAAGGTCATTCCCACCGCCATTCCCGAAGTCCTGATCATCGAGCCGCGCGTTTTTGGCGACGAACGCGGCTTCTTTTTCGAGAGTTACAACGAGCGCCAGTTCTGGGAGGCCACCGGCGTACCGGCGCGCTTCGTGCAGGACAACCACTCGCGCTCCGTGCGCGGCGTGCTGCGTGGACTGCATTACCAGATCGGTCAGCCGCAGGGCAAGCTGGTCCGCGTGGTGGCCGGCGAAGTGTTCGACGTGGCGGTGGATCTGCGTCGCAGCGCCATCACTTTCGGCCAGTCCGTGGGACTGACGCTCTCGGCAGAAAACAAACGCATGCTGTGGATTCCTCCCGGCTTTGCACACGGTTTTCTCACCCTCTCCGAACACGCTGAATTTTTGTACAAGACCACCGATTACTGGGCCGCGAGCGAAGAGCGCAGCATCCTGTGGAGCGACCCCACGCTCGCCATTGACTGGCCGCTTGCGACCCTGCAGGGCGAGCCCCCGGTACTCTCACCCAAGGACGCGGCAGGCATGCCCTTCCTGTCCGCCGAGGTTTATCCCTGAACGCGCGCTGGATGGCGGGGCGCTACACCCTGCTCGACAGCGCGCCCGACGGCGACTCGATTCATTTCATTCCTGACGATGACACCGACCTGGCGCGCCAGGCGCCGGGCGTGAAACGCCACCCGAACGGCGGCATCACCCTGCGCCTGGATGGTGTGGATGCCCTGGAAACCCATTACCTTGCCAGCGGCGGCCTGGGGGTTTTGCGTCAGCCCGCACCCTGGCCGGACCGCGCGGCCCTGTCCCTGCTGACCTTTCTGGGGTTCTCGGAAGTACGGCGTCACAGCGATGAACGCATCATCGCCAGCCAGCCGCTGGCCACGCGCGGCGCCATTGCCATGCGCCGCGTCGACAAGTACGGACGGGCCGTGGCCTTTGTCTTTCGCGGCGAGTTTCGCATGGCGCCATCGGGGCGATTTGCCCTCACCCCCGAGGTGGTGCGCAGCAGCGCCAACTGGCATCAGTTGCGCCAAGGCCACGCCTACCCCATCTTCTACCAGGACATGTCCCCGGCCCTCATGGCCCTGTGCAGCGAAGCCGCGTGCGCGGCGCGCGCCGAAGGGCTGGGGTTCTGGCCCGAAGACCGCACCCACGGCGGCTTTGCCCTGACCTCGCTGGACGCGCTCAAAGGCGAAGCCCTGCTGCTGCCCAAACTGTTCCGGCGACTGGTGGATCATGTGGGCAGCAACGGCGGGCAGCTGTCGCTGGCCACCTTTCGCGCGTTTCTGGAAACCCAGGTAGGACCGGTATGCCTGTGGCGCGAACCCTGCAGCGTAGCGTTTGCCGAACTGGTGGAGGTCGAGGGTGCGGAGCTGCGCCTGCTCGTGGCCCCCGAGGACATCGCCTTTGCTGAAGACTGACGGCGCGCAGGCCTAGCGCAAGAACAGCCAGAGCGACAAGCCGCTACCCAGGGCCACCACATAGATCTTGATCCAGTGGTTGGGGATGCGCTGCAACAGCCAGCGCCCCAGGAACGATCCCGCCAGGGCCCCCACGGCCAGGGCCAGCGCCACCGGCCACACCACGCGCGCGGCGATGGCAAAGATCACGAAGGACGCCGAAGTAATCACCACCACCAACACGTTCTTGGTGGCGATGGCCGCGCGTGGCGGCTGGCCGCTGACGGTGAGCGCCGCCAGCATGAGAAAACCGATGCCCGCCGCAAAATAACCACCATACACGGCAATCAGAAACTGCACCGCCACGAGGCGGCGCTGCGCGGCGCGACTGGGGCCCACATCGTCAGCCCCCGTTGCCATCACCGGCGAGGGGCGTGCCAGGCTGCCCCAGGCAAAGATGGCCGTGGCAAACAGCACCAGCCAGGGCACCAGCCTGGAAAAAAACGAGGACGGGGTGAGCACCAGCAGCAACGAGCCCAGACACCCGCCCACGAGGCTGACGGCCAGCAGCACCTTGAGGGAGAGCTGACCCAGTCCCATGGCCAGCGGCCGGCTGACATGTGCCGAACTGATCTGGTTGGGAAAGAGCCCCATGGCCGAAGTCATGCTGGCCGTGACGGGGTCGATGCCCAGCAACAGCAGCACCGGAAAAATAATGAAGGTGCCTCCCCCTGCCATGAAATTCTGCGCACCGGTGTACACCCCCATCATCAGCACCAGGGTCAGCATCTGCCAGGTGACGGTCATGGACGCATCCCCGCAATCCAGTCCAGCACGGCCGACGTGGAACGGAACTCATCCACGGCGCGCACCGGGCAGGTCAGGCCATGACCGAGCGCCATTTTGGCCAGTGCCGCTCCCGGTCCCAGTTCCAGCAGCACATCGGGCTGGTACTCGGCGATCATGTTGAGGCAGTCTTCCCAGACGATGGGCATGCAAACCTGTTCGGCCAGCGCCACGAGCGCCGCGTCGCGCGCGCGCAACACGCTGGCCCGGCTGCCGCACAACAGCGGTATTTGCGGAGCGCCGCCCGGCTCTGCCTGCAACAGCGCAAGCCAGGGCTGCTGCACGGACTGCAGCAGCGGGGTATGGGCCGGCACATGCACCGCCAGTGGCGTGGGGTGCGCGCCGCTGCAGGCAGAAAGGCGCGTTGCCAGCGTGTCGAGATCGGCGCGCAATCCGCCCAGCAACACCTGCTGTGCAGCCACGCGGATGGCCACATGCACATCAAGCCCCGAGGACTGCTGCGCCAGCAAGGCCGCATCGCAACCGCTCACCGCCATCATGCCGGCGGGGCCCCCCAGGCGCGCACTGGCTTCGCTCATCAGGCGGGCCCGGGCCCCTGCAAGAAAGGCACCACGCGCCTCGGGCCACATTCCGGCGGCTTCATACGCCGCGGTCTCGCCAGCCGAATAGCCCGCCAGCAGGACGGGGCGGGGTAAATGGGGAATGAGCGCCTTCCAGCGCATCCACTGCAGCCCGAAGATCAGCACCTGGGCCACAGCGTTATCGTGCAGATGGCGCTCCTCCAGGGTTGCAAGGCTGGTGCCGGCCTGGAGGAGTTGCACGTCAAGGGCACGGTGTAATTCAGCCGGGCCCTCGCGCAGGATTTCGTCGCGGTGCGCCAGGGTTTGCAGACCCTGCCCGCTGAACAGGACGATCAGCCTCACGAGGGCTCCAGCGCCACCAGCAACAGCAGCGCTGCCAGAAGGTCGGCGCTGCCCCCGGGGCTCAAGCGGCGTGCCACCATGCGCTGATGAATGCCTTCCGCCTGGGCCTGCCAATCTCCCTGAAGCACCCCGCCCTGCGCGAGAAAGGCAGCGGCCTCGGCTTGCGCAAAATGCAGTCCCGCAAGGCCGCCACGCCATACCAGATTGGAATCGTCGAGATGGGCCATGAGGGCAAAGAATGCCGCGAGCGCCGCACGATGCGGTTCGCCCGTATCCCGCAGGGCAGCCCGGTAGGCGGGCAGCCCCTGCTGCCGCAACGCTGGAAAACCCTGTGCGGCCTGCCAGCGCGCGCCACGAATGCCGTGCCGGGATGCCGCCCAGGCGCCGTGGCTTGCGTGCGCGGGGAGGTCTGTAGCCTGGTGCAAGATGGCCTCACCCCAACGGGCACCCACGGTGTGGCAAAGTGTCTCGGCGTCTGCTGCAGGGCAGGCCCCTGCTGCTGCTGCCAATAATCCCAGATTGAAGATGGCCCCGCGGTGCGTGTTCACGCCACCGGTGGCCCGCAGCATGCGCGCCTCGGCGGCCAGCCCCAGCGCCTGCAATGTCTTGAAATCGGCCCCCGCCCGCCCGGCTGCAGCAATCGCAGCAAAATAACGACGCAGGGAAAACAGGCTGCGAAAAAAGAGCGCGGGGGTCATGTCAGCATGCGCGCCGTTGTCCTGCAGGCTCACCAACCCCGGCTTGGGATGCAGCCGCAGTTCCTGGTGCAGGGCGCGCACGGCAGCCCGGGCGATGGTAGCCATTGGGGACAGACCCCATTTTTTGAGGGCCACAGCCTGATCCGACTTGGCGATGAGCCATCCGGGGCGATGCCCTGGCGCCCCTAGTTCGCGCCAGGCCACGTCCCACTCGCCCATGCGCATTTCGCCGTCGATGCGCGGCACGGGGTGCCGGGCCTGGAGCGCTTCGAGTTCACGAAGCAACGGCTCAATGGTGGCCTCGTCCTCGATGTCCAACAGCAGGTCGAGATCACTGTCCGGATTGAGGCAGGGCTGGGGGGAAAAGTATTGCAGGGCAAGCGACCCATACACCCGGATGTCGATGCTGTGACGCCGGCTCAAGTCCTGCAGGGCCTGCAGGGTAGGCTGCCAGGCGGGCGGCGCGTGGGCCTGCACGGCCGCGAGGGAGAGGGGCGGCATGGCACGCAACACGGCATCCGGAGCCACCGTCACGCCCACCCGCTGGCGCGGCCCCGGCACGGGACGGGTGACCCCCAGGCGCAATTCGCCGGGCACGGGGCTGCGCGCCACCACCAGCGGGCGACCGCTGGCCACCCAGGCCTGTAAAAAAGTACGATCCGGTGCGCTGACCCCGGCATCTGTCCGCACGGCATCCGGTTTAAGCCAGGCCCAATGGTGGCGCCGCAATGTTGCGCTAGCCGTGCCCATACAGCACCTCTTGGGCCACGGAAGCCGCAAGCTTGCGCCCGCCGCGTTCGGCCCCAAGGCGTGCCCGATCATCCTCGTGGCTGCCCTGCAGCAGCGCCTGCAATTGCGCCGCCCAGTCCTCTGCCCCGGTCCAGAGCGCATGAATGCCACCCATGCGCCAGTAATTGTCCGCTCCGGGTGCAAACACGGGAGAGGCGCCAGCCAGCTCTGTGAGGCGCTCGTAGGGTATGCGTGTGATGCGCGCCATGGCGCGCAGGTCCATCACGCGCACCTCGGCGCCGGGCAGGGCCACAATGACATCCGCCAGCAGCCCGAAGGCCAGGAAGCCGCCAGAGACGGCCTCGCCATCGATGAGGGTTACCAGCCGGTGCCCCGAGTTTCGCGCCAGATTGACGCAGCGGGCAAGGTGGGCAAAATAACCGTTGAGCCCCAGGAGTTCTTCGCGCCGCGACAGTGCCTGCCCCTGCGTGTCGGCAATAAAAACGATAGGGCGGGGATGGTTGCCGTCTTCGGCGACGACCCGCAGCACGGCAGCGGACAGAGCGAGCGCAATGCGCGTGTCGATGGCCGCATGCGCTGTGGTGCCGATCACATGAACCCGTCCCGTAGCGGTCTGTCCCCAGCCGCACAGCACCTGCCCCACCTCACTGACCGCGTGGCCTGCAGGGAACAGGCGATCCAGCAGCGCCTTCTTGCTCACGTTCACGTTCATGCTCATCGCTCCCGCGCCTCCAGGCAACGGTTGAATTCTGCCGGGTCCATCAGGGCGACTTCCTCGCCCAGTCCCATTTGCTGCCACACCTGTTGTCCGTCGCGAATGCCAGGGTCAAGGGTTGCACGCGCCTCGAGACGCCGCTGCGCTGCTTCGAGGGTTTGCAGAGCATCTGGGGACAGACCCCGCTGACGGGGTCTGTCCCCCATCGTTTTTGCGGCGGCGGCACGAAACGCGGGGATGTCGTCGTCCAGCAGCATGGTGGCCTCTCCCAGCGTGCGCCGGATCTTGCCGCCGGTGATCCGCCACACCAGTGCGCGATCACGCGAATCAAACTCCTCCACACCCTTCACCGTCTCGATCACTTCCGGGCCCGACAGGCCGAGCCGCCCTTCCTCGGAAATGAGCAGGGCATCGCACAGGCGCGTCACGATGCCCATGCCGCCAAAGGCGCCGCAGGTGCCGCCCACCAGCGCAATCACCGGAATTCCGGCAGCCTGCACAGCAAACAGGGCGCGCATGATTTCCGAAATGGCAATGAGCCCTGCATTGGCCTCGTGCAAGCGCACGCCGCCCGAATCCACGCACAGCAGCACGGCACGCGCGCGCATCTCGATTGCGCGCAACAGGGCACCACATATTTTTGCGCCATGCACTTCACCCACGGCGCCGCCGTTGAACAGACCTTCCTGCGCGATCACGACCACCGGCTGTGCCTCGAGCAGCCCCTGCCCCACCACCACGCCGTCATCAAAGCTGACAGGAGCATCCAGCGCCGCGAGGTGCGGGCTGGTGATGCGCCGGGCAGGCCCCAGCCATTCAGTAAAGGAGCCGGCATCGAGCAACCCCTGCACGCGCAGTCGCGCCGAGGCCTCGCGAAAACTTTGCGGTGGGTTCGTCATCATGAACTGCGCAGGCTTTGGTACGCCTGGTCCAGGCGCAGGCTGACCACGGCCGGGGTGGCCCCTGCGTCGTGTATGGAAAAGGTGAGGCCCCCCACGGGATGGCGTGTGGCGAAGTCGCGCAACACGGCCTGCCACACTTCTGAAAACCCGTGGGCCGCCGTCTGCACTTCGAATACGCAGCGGGCCGCATCGGGTCCTGGTTCCACCAGCACTTCCAGGTTGCCGGAGGAGACGACGCCGTGCAACAGCGTCTGGGGGAAGAGCGTGTCGTCCTGAAGCGAGGGTAGTTCGAGGTGCAGGGTTTCCATGGCAGTGACCTGAAGGCGTATCGGTTACCAGTTGCGGAATTGTTTGGGCGGCTGGTACAGACCGCCTGAGGCGCGCACCAGATCCTTGATGGAGCGTGCCGCCAGAAGATCACGCGTGGCATCGCGCACGTCTATGCCCAGATCTGCCGGACGGCGGATGACGCCGCGATCGCGCAGGTTTTCCACCAGAACCTGATCGCGCGCGCGGCCCACTGGCGTGTAGCCCGCCACGCCGCGAATGGCCTGCGCCCGTTCTTCGGGCGAACGGCACAGCAACAGGTTGGCAATGCCTTCCTCGGTCACCACATGGCTGACGTCGTCGCCGTAGATCATGATGGGGGGCAAGTCCATGCCCATGTCTTCCATGAGCTGCCAGGCATCCAGGCGCTCCACGAACGTGGGGTGATGGGGCTCACGCCAGGTCTCTACGGTCTGCACCACCAGCTTCTGCCCACGCACCTGTGTGCCGCTTCCGCTGCGCTCGCGCCCGGCCTTGAGCCAGGCAGGGCTGGCATGGCGCCGTCCGCGGGCGTCCGAGCCCATGTTGGGCGCGCCGCCAAACCCCGTGATGCGCCCCAGCGTTGCGGTGGAGCTGTTGCCGGCAAGATCCATCTGCAGGGTGGAACCGATGAACATGTCGCAGGCATACAGCCCCGCGGTCTGGCAAAAGGCCCGATTGGAGCGCAGGCTGCCGTCGGCCCCGGTAAAAAACACGTCGGGGCGCGCGGCCACGTAGGCCTCCATGCCCACTTCCGAACCGAAGGAATGCACCCGTTCCACGAAGCCCGCCTCGATGGCAGGAATCAGCGTGGGATGTGGATTGAGCGCCCAGTGGCGCGCCACCCGGCCCTTCAATCCCAGGCTTGCGCCATAGGTGGGCAGCAGCAGCTCGATGGCCGCGGTGTCAAAGCCGATGCCATGGTTCAAGCGCTCCACGCCGTATTCGGCATAGATGCCCTTGATGGCCATCATGGCCATCAGCACCTGGATTTCGGTGATGTGGCGCGGATCGCGGGTGAAGAGGGGCTCGATGTGGTTGGGGCTGGGCGCCACCACGAAAAAATCCACCCAGCCCGCCGGAATATCCACTCGCGGCAGGTGTTCGACGCGTTCATTGACCTGGGCGATGACGATGCCGCTCTTGAATGCGGTGGCCTCCACAATGACCGGCGTGTCTTCGGTATTGGGGCCCAGATAAAGGTTGCCCTCGGCATCAGCCGCCTGCGCCGCGATCAGGCAAACCTGCGGTGTCAGGTCGATGAAATAGCGGCCGAACAGTTCCAGGTAGGTGTGGATGGCGCCGATCTCGATGCTGCGCGATTGCACCAGTCTGGCCAGGCGGTGCGCCTGGGGGCCCGCAAAGGAAAAATCGAGGCGCCGCGCAATGCCCTTTTCAAACAGCTCCATGTGTGAGGGCAGGGCCAGCACCGACTGCACCAGATGCAGATCATGCACGCGCTGGGGAGAACAGGCCGCCAGCGACTCTGAGAGGAAGTCCGCCTGCTTCTGGTTATTGCCCTCGAGGCACACGCGGTCGCCGGGTTCCAGCAGGGCTTCGAGCAGGGATACCATGTCGGCTGGCGCCACCGCCTTGCCCCGTGCAAAGGGCACGCTACGCTGCAGGCGGGCCTGGCGGCGCTGCGCTTCCTGATTCCAGACACGATGGGGTTGGGGGGCGTTCATGGCGTCCTAAATTTTCGGGCCCAGCGCCCAGTCGGGAAAGGCCGTGACAATGCCCGGAAAGAGCGAGAGCAACACCACAGCCAGAATCATCAACAGCACAAAGGGCAGCACGCCCCACACCACCGCCTTGAGCGGAATATCCGGGGCCACGTTGCGGATCACGAAAATGTTGAGCCCCACCGGCGGATGGATGAGCCCCATTTCCATGACGATGGTCATCAACACGCCAAACCAGATGAGGTCAAAACCGGCCGCCTTGAGCGGGGGCAGGATGATGGGGGCGGTCATGAGAATGATGGATACCGGTGGCAGAAAAAATCCCAGCACCACCACGAACAGCAGGATGGCGGACAGCAGCAACCATTTGGAGAGCGTCAGCGAGACGATCCATTCAGCCGCATGCTGGCTGATCTGCAGGTAACTCATCACATAGGAATACAGCAGCGACATGCCGATGATGAACATCAGCATGGTGGACTCCTTGAGGGTGGAGGCGATGATGGGCGAGAGCTGGCGCGGGCGCCACACCCCGTAAATGATGGCAATCAGCAGCAGTGCCAGCAGCCCACCAAGACCCGCCGTTTCGGAAGGCGTGGCAAAGCCGCCGTAGAGCGCCACCATGACCCCGGTGAGCAGCGTCACGAAGGGCAACACGCGCGAGATCAGGGCGATCTTCTCGCGCCAGCTCAGCGCATTTTTGTCGAGGTAGGCCGAACGGACGCCACCGGATTCGTACACCTGCACCGCAGCGCGATATTCGCGCTTGAAATTCCAGGCGGCATAGAGAGAGAACAGGGTCACCAGCAACAACCCGGGACCCAGGGCAGCGAGAAACAGGCGACCCAGCGAGACCTCGGCCGCCACGGAAAACAGGATCATGGTGATGGAAGGCGGCAGGAGAATGCCCAGCGTACCCCCGGCGGCGATGATGCCGGCGGCAAAACCCGGCGAGTAACCGCGCGCGCGCATCTCGGGAATGCCCGCACTGCCAATGGCCGAACAGGTGGCCGGGCTCGAACCTGCCATGGCGGCAAACAACGCGCAGGCCAGCACATTGGCAATGCCCAGTCCACCCGGGATGCGTCCCATCCA
>JAJZHC010000154.1 GCA_021804705.1 Pseudomonadota bacterium | reverse complement strand
GCCCAGTCGGTAAATCATTCGGTTCTCCCCGTGTACTGGAAAAGGTTTCGGGCTTTAGCATACAGCTTCCCGCTTGACCTGCGTCAGGGTCAGAGGGGCGATTTTGCTGATATACTCCGTCAGGGCCCCATGATAAGATGCGGCACCACTAAAGAAGGCCTTGTCTGCGGAAACTATATAAAGGCCAAACGCTCTACTACGAGGAGAACATGATGCAATTTGCAATCCCCAAATGGGCAGCCCCATTGCTGGGCGCCACTCTGGTCACGCTCGCTTTGGGCGCTGTCGCTGCAGACCCCATCAAGATCGGGGTTTCCGGTCCTTACACGGGGGGGTCTTCCCCCATGGGGCTGTCGATGCGTGACGGTGTTCGCCTGGCTGCCGATGAAATCAACAAGGCAGGGGGTGTTCTGGGACGCCAGATTCAGCTGATTGAGCGGGATGACGAGGCCAAGAACGAACGGGGCGTACAAATTGCCCAGGAGCTCATCAACAAGGAACAGGTCGTCGCTGATCTGGGTTTCATCAACACGGGCGTGGCCCTGGCTTCCCAACGGTTTTACCAGGAAGCGAAGGTCCCCGTGATCAATAATGTAGCCACGGGTTCCCTCATCACCAAACAGTTTCTGCCCCCCGAATTTGCTGACAACTATGTCTTCCGCACTTCGGCCAACGATACCATCCAGTCCGGCATGATCGTGGACGAAGCGGTAGCCAAGCGCAAATTCACCAGGGTGGCCATTCTGGCCGACTCCACCAACTACGGCCAGCTGGGCCGTGAGGATCTGGAAAAGGCACTGGCAGCCAAGGGAGTGAAACCTGTCGCCGTTGAAAAATTCAACATCAAGGATACGGACATGACCTCGCAGCTCCTCAAGGCCAAGGCCGCCGGAGCGCAGATCATCCTGACCTATGGCATCGGACCCGAACTGGCACAGATCGCCAATGGCATGGCCAAGCTGGGCTGGAAGGTACCCATGGTGGGAAGCTGGACCCTGTCGATGGCCAACTTCATCGACAATGCCGGCGCAAACAGCGATGGCGCACGCATGCCGCAAACCTTCATCCAGGAACCCAACACACCCAAGCGCAAGGCATTCATTGACGCCTACCTGAAGGCCTATCACCCTGCCAATGGACGCATCCCATCCCCGGTTTCTGCGGCTCAGGGCTATGATTCCATGTACTTGCTGGCCGCTGCCATCAAGCAGGCAGGCTCCACCGACGGTCCGAAGATCCGTGCTGCCCTGGAAAACCT
The DNA here is from genome assembly GCA_021804705.1 of Pseudomonadota bacterium. Lineage (GTDB taxonomy): Bacteria > Pseudomonadota > Gammaproteobacteria > Burkholderiales > Ferrovaceae > JAJZRV01. The sequence goes on along the minus strand of JAJZHC010000154.1, from coordinate 2,532 downwards.
GAACCAGAAAGTGGATGGCGTTGTCACCAACTACAACAAACCCTATTCCCATGACAATCATGAAGCCATCAGCGCCGGCATTCCGGTGATGGGTGAGGTTAAACATGGGCATGTGGTTTATGCCTACGAAGAAGACAGAAAGAACCCTGTGCATACCAAGTAAGCAATTCGCGTCCCGCCGCAAGGCGGGACGCGCCATTTCATAGATTCGCTCTCGTTCCTACTACCCACGACCAGGAATTTTCATGGATATCCTGCTGCAGTTGCTGATGAGCGGTATTGCTCTTGGCATGATTTACGCCGTGATTGCGTTTGGTTACCAGTCCACCTTTGCAACTTCCGGAACCCTCAATTTTGGCCAGGGTGAAGCATTGATGCTGGGGGCCATGGTGGGGCTGAGTTTTTCTGGAGACATCCTGGGTGGGCCCTACCTGAATTACTGGCTGATGGTGCCTTTGGTGTTGTTGTTTGGCGCCCTGCAGGGGGTCGTGGTGGAATTTGTGGGGGTACGTCCCGCCATCAAGACCAAGTCGGAGTTTGGCTGGATCATGTCCACGATTGCGCTGGGCATCATCTTTCGCAACACTGCAGAGAACCTTTGGGGTCGTGACGACCTTCCCTTTCCCTCGCCGCTGCCAACCGAACCCATCCACATTTTTGGTGCCAATGTCCTGCCCATGGAGCTGATGGTGGTGGTGGGTGCGGTCCTGATGATGGTGCTGGTAGAGTTGTTCAACCGGCGTTCCATCTACGGCAAGGCCGTGGTGGCAACCTCCAGCGACCGCGATGCCGCGGGGCTGATGGGCATCAATACCGGGCTGGTCATCACCTTTTCATATGCATTGTCTTCCATGTCGGCTGCATTTGCCGGGGTGTTGATTGCCCCGATCACGCTGACAGGGGCATCCATGGGGGCGGTACTGGGACTGAAAGCTTTTGCAGTCGCCATTATCGGGGGACTCACTTCCGGTTTGGGCGTGATTGTCGGAGGCATCCTGTTGGGCGTTGCAGAAACCACCACGGGGTTCTACATCTCCACCGGCTATAAGGACGTCCCCGGACTGGTCCTGCTGCTGTTGGTACTGGCAATCAAACCCAGCGGGTTATTTGGCAAAACCACCATCAAGAAGGTTTGATTCGATGAGAGCTGTTCAAACGCTAGCGCTGCTGGCAGGCATTGGCCTGCTGGCCGTCATTCCCCTGCTGATTCATAACGAGTATTACATCCATCAGGTGGTGTTGATCGCCATCTATGCCGTCCTGCTCTTTGGCCTGGACATCGTGGTGGGCTATACGGGTGAAGTCTCCCTGGCCCATGCTGCCTTGTTCGGCATTGGCGCCTACGCGGCAGGGATCCTCAACTGGAAACTGGGATTTCCCTTTTATCTGGCCATACCTTCCAGCATCGTGGTAACCGGTTTTTTCGGGCTGCTGCTGGCCCTGCCGGCCTTGCGGGTTACGGGGCCTTATCTCGCCATGGTGACGCTGGCCTTCGGGACCATTGCCCAGATTCTCATCAACGAGATGGATTTCCTGACCAACGGACCCCTGGGAATCACCATCAAAAAACCCATGCTGTTCGATTGGGTTCTGGAAGAGCAGCACTATTACTACTTCGTCATCGGTGTCTTCCTGGTGGCGATGCTGCTGATCAACCGCATCCTCAAATCTCACCTGGGCCGCGCTTTTGAGGCCTTGCGGGGCAGTCCGGTGGCATCGGATTGCATGGGGGTCAGCGTTTACCGTTACAAGGTCTATGCTTTCGTCATCAGTGCCGGTCTGGCTGGCCTTGCGGGCGGCATGTTCACTTTCAATGAGCTCTACATTGCCCCCAACACCTTCAACTTCGAACTGACCGTGCTGTTTCTCCTGGCCATCATCATGGGGGGGCGCAAAACGCGCATGGGGCCAGTGCTGGGAGCGGCCATCGTGGTGCTGTTGCCCAACCTGCTGGATGACATCAGCCTCTTCCGTGATCTGGCTTTGGTAGCAGCGGGGGCCGCGGCTTTTTACGTGGTGCGTCATTTCGTCAGTGGCCGACGCAACCTGAAGCCCCTGATCGTCCCCGTGTTGGGGGCAGCGGCGCTGCTGTCCAGTGCTTATACCCTGCAGGAAATGACCAACTGGCGCATCACCATTTTTGGCTTCCTGATCCTGTTCGTGGTGTATTACCTGCAGGAAGGCATCGTGGGCTGGATTCGCAGCATCATCGGCCATTACAAGCCGGACTGGGTGTCCCGTACGCGCATGAAGATCTCGCCCCATGGCGTCACGGCATGGGCCACCCCGGACCAATCGGTGGCGCGCGGCGGCATGTTGCTCGAGGCACGCCGCATCCTGATGCAATTTGGCGGCCTGAAGGCGCTCAACGAAGTGGACCTCAAGGTTGCAGAAGGCACCATCCACGGATTGATCGGGCCCAATGGCTCGGGCAAGTCCACCATGATGAATGTGCTCACGGGCATCTATGTGCCCACGGGCGGCGAGGTGGTTTTCAACGGCAAGACCATTTCCGGACAAACGCCTTCGGCC
>JAJZHC010000153.1 GCA_021804705.1 Pseudomonadota bacterium | reverse complement strand
CATCGACCTTGGGGCCCCCACGGGGACACCGGTGGTTTCCGTGGCCGACGCCACGGTGGCCTTTGCCGGATGGCGCAATGGTTACGGCAACGTCATCGAACTGCACCACGCCAACAACATCAACACGGTCTATGGCCACCTCTCGGCTTTCGCCAACGGACTGCGCACGGGCGCGCGCATCCGCCAGGGCGAAGTGATCGGCTATGTGGGCATGACGGGGCTGGCCACCGGCCCGCACCTGCACTACGAATTCAAGATCGGCGGCATCCAGCATGACCCGCAGGGGCCCGATGTTCCGCGCTACGCCAGCGCCAGCCTGACGGGACACGCCAAATCACAATTCCTGGCTGCCACGGCCCCCATGATCACGGAACTCGACGCCATTCGGGGCACCCCGCTCGCCAAGTTTGAATAACGCATGAGCGAGGCACGCTATGTGGGCCTCATGTCCGGCACCAGCCTCGATGGCATTGATGCCGTTGCAGTGTCTTTTTCCGGCAACACCCCTTCTGTGCTGGCCCATGTCACCCATGAGTTCCCGGCTGATTTGCGCGCCACGTTGCTGGACCTCAATACCCCGGAAGGATCAAACGAACTGGAACGTGCGGCCCTGGCGGGCGTGGCGCTGGCCCACCATTACGCAGCGGCCAGCCATCAGGTTCTCGAACAGGCCGGATGGACGTCCCCGCAGGTGCAGGCCATCGGTTGCCACGGGCAAACCGTAAGGCACCGTCCCGAACAGGGTTTTACGCTCCAGTTGGGCAACGGCGCGCTGCTGGCCGAGCTCACAGGCATCACCGTGGCGACAGATTTTCGCGCCCGTGACATTGCCGCAGGGGGCCAGGGGGCGCCGCTCGTCCCCGCCTTCCATGACGCCATGTTTCGCTCGCCACATCACCCGCGCATCATCCTCAATCTGGGCGGCATCGCCAACCTGACCGTGCTGCTGCCCGGACAGGAGACGCGCGGGTATGACTGCGGGCCAGCAAACGCACTACTGGATGGTTGGGTGGAACGGCATCGGGGAGCATCCTTCGATCGCGATGGGCAGTGGGCGCGTTCGGGAACCGTGTCCACAACGCTGCTGGCCGCCCTGCTGGAACATCCCTTTTTTCAGCGCAAGCCCCCCAAAAGCACAGGGCGTGATGTATTTCACCTTGCCTGGCTCGATTCCGTGTTGCGCACGCAGGACAACCAAGCTGCACAGGATGTGCAGGCTACCCTGATGGCCCTGACGGCACAGAGTATCGCCCAGTGCATTGCGCGGGAGACTGCAGAAGCAGGACTGGAAATCTATTGCTGTGGGGGAGGCGCCAAAAACACAGCGCTCGTGGAACAGTTGCAAGGCTTGCTGCCCCACACCGCCGTGCGTCTGACCGACGCTCTGGGGGTGCCTGTCCTGCAGGTGGAGGCCACCGCCTTTGCCTGGCTTGCGCGCGAGCTGCTGCAAGGACGCCATGCCAATCTGCCCGCTGTCACGGGTGCGCGTCGGCGTGTGCCGCTGGGGGCCATCTACCCCGCTTAAGCGCTGGCCCCCCGGTTGGCGGACGCGCCACGGATCAGGGTGCCAATACCCTCGTCCGTCAGCACTTCCAGCAAGAGTGCATGGGGCACCCGACCGTCAATGATATGCGCGGTTTTGACCCCGTTCTGCACGGCATCCAGCGCACAATCCACCTTGGGCAGCATGCCGCCGGAAATGGTGCCATCCCTGGTCAGTGCCTGCACCCTGGCCGCCGTCAACCCGGTCAACACCTTGCCTTCCTTATCCAGCACACCCGTGGTATTGGTCAGCAACAGCAGCTTTTCGGCCTGCAACGTCACGGCCAGCTTGCCGGCCACGAGATCGGCGTTGATGTTATAGGCTTCGCCCGCTTCCCCCACGCCCAAGGGGGCGATGACGGGAATGAAGTTCTGGTTGCACAGCAAATTGACGATGCCCGGATCGATGCTCACCACTTCGCCCACCTGGCCGATATCGATGGCCTCATCCGAGTGGTCGGGAATGCGCAGCATGAGCTTGCGGGCATGGATGAAGTTGCCGTCCTTGCCGGTCAGCCCCACGGCATTGCCGCCAGCGCGGTTGATCAGGGTCACGATATCCTGATTGACGAGCCCACCCAGCACCATCTCCACCACGTCGAGGGTTTCCTCGTCGGTCACCCGCATGCCCTGGATGAACTCGCTTTGCTTGCCCACGCGTTTGAGCAATTCGCCGATTTGCGGACCGCCGCCATGCACCACCACGGGATTCATGCCCACGAGCTTCAACAGCACCACATCACGCGCAAACCCCTCCTGCAATGCCACGTCGGTCATGGCATTGCCGCCGTACTTGATGACGATGGTCTTGCCGTGAAAGCGCTGGATGTAGGGCAACGCCTCGATCAGGACAGCGCTTTTGTGTTCGGGGGAAATGGCCTGGGTCATGAAAAGCTCCAAAAATTTCGCGCCATTTTAAGCGAAAACCGCATTCAAACCCAGTACACCGTGCGGGTCATGACTTTGGAGGACAACGCCATGGCCCATTTGATGGGCTGAGGAAACTCTGCTGCCCCCAGGGACTGGGCGAGATCGGCGTGTCCCGCTTCATCCGTTTTCATCTGCTCGATCACTGCACGGGTACGCGCATCGGCGGCCGGAATCCGGTCCAGATGATGCGCAAGATGACCTTCCACCTGACGCTCGGTTTCCTTGAGGAAGGCGAGGTTCCAGCGGTCACCCGCCACCCCGGCCAGCACACCCAGCGCCAGGGAACTGGCATACCAGAACGGATTGAGATAACTCACGCGCCCGCCAAGTTCCTTGATGCGCGCTTCGCACCAGGCGAGGTGGTCTTCCTCTTCCCGGGCCGCGCCCTGCAAGGCTTCACGGTTGGCAGACACGCGCGCAGTCAGGGCCTGCCCCTGATAGAGGGCCTGGGCGCAGACTTCACCGGTATGGTTGATGCGCATCAAGCGCGCCACATGGTCTTTCTCTGAGGGCGACAGTACCGTATCCGGCACGGTGCGAGCCGGTGAGGGGCGGCATTCGCGCGCCGGAGCCGCAAGGGTGCGCAAGGCGCGATCAAATCCGATGATGAGTTCGTCGAGTGTGGGCATGAAATGAGCCTACCATAAAAAAACCGCCCCCGAAGGGGCGGTTTCAAGGTCTTGCCTGTTTTAAGTCTGAGTCCCGCGGACGGGATCAAGCTTAGAAACGATGACGGATACCAAACATGGTGGTGGTGTTCTGGTCAGCCGAGGGATGCGTTCCGTTCGCCCCGAGGTTGTAGAACCCAGTCACGCCACCGGTGGTGTTCTGGTCTGAAATACCGGCATACACATCGGTGCGCTTGGAGAGGTGGTAATCCAGCACCAGACCGTAGGACTGGATGAAACCTGCACAACGGGTCTGGTTGCCTACGCCACTCGCACACCCACTGACCGGGTTGGAGCCCGTGTAGTCCGAGTTGCGGGCATTATAAACAGCGCCGATCAGGTCCAGAGCGGGGGTCACTTCGTATTTTCCACCGAAGAACAAGAGGTTGGTGACCTTGTTTTCGACATTATAGGCGGTGGTGTTGACCGTACCATACTGACCTGTCTGATAAGCGCCGATGGGCAATGCACCGGCCATCGCCAAGCCAGGATCGGACGGGGCATAGTACAGGATATGTTCCGCACCGCCCGAAATCGTGAGCTTGTTCATGGTGTATTTGGCATTGATACCAAACGCCTTGTTATCCGAAACGACTGCCAGCATGGAATTGCTGGCGGTAGGATTGGAGGTGTTGGGGTAGGTGCCCATGCCGTCATTCTTGAAG
>JAJZHC010000152.1 GCA_021804705.1 Pseudomonadota bacterium | reverse complement strand
ACAATCCCTGCCGCATGCCCTGTTGCTGCATGGGCGCGCAGGCCTGGGTAAGACTGACTTCGCCTTGGCCCTGGCGCAAAGTCTGCTCTGCGACGCACCCATGGAAAACGGCGAGGCCTGCGGCCAATGTCCGGCATGTGGGTGGTTTGCTGCTGGAAATCATCCCGATTTTCGCTGGGTGAGTTTGCTGGAAGAGGAAGCCGCCGACGAGGATGTAGCCAGCGATGCCAAAGGCAAGAAGGCCTCGACCCAGATCGGTGTGGATGCGATTCGTGCCTTGTCCGGTTTCATGACCACCAGCACGCACCGACAGGGCATGCGCATCGTGGTGATTGCCCCTGCCGATGCCCTCAATGTCAATGCGGCCAATGCGCTGCTCAAGACGCTGGAAGAGCCTCTGCCGGGAACGCTCATGATGCTGGTGAGCGACGAGCCCGGTCGGCTGCCGGCAACAATTCGCAGCCGCTGCCAGAACGTGCGCTTCGACCTGCCATCCCCGGCCGAGGCCGAGACCTGGCTGGGACGAGAAGGCGTTGAAAAAGCGTCCCTGTTTTTGGCGCTGGCCGGAGGTGCTCCCCTGGAGGCCCGGCGCCTCGCGACGCAGGATGCCGGGCTGCGCCCGGCCCTGTTGCGGCTGCTGTCAAATCCGGAAGCGTCACTGGTGCAGTTGTCCGAGCAGGCCATCAAAATGTCCCCCCCCGAGTGGATAGGCTGGTTACAGCGCTGGGCTCATGATCTTGTAGAGCAAAAGCTGGTGGGGCAGATTCGTTACCACCTGGACTTTTCCGAGGCACTGGGACGTATGGCCCAACAGGCAGATCTTTTCGATCTGTTGTCGTGGGAACACCAGTTGCGCGAAGCCCGGCGCCTTGCCCAGCATCCGTTCAATGCGCGCCTATTCGCCGAGAGCTTGCTGCTGCCTGTGCTGGCCATGCGATAATCCTCTTTTTTGCAGGAAATTCATCCGTGTTTGTGGATTCGCACTGTCATCTGGATTTTCCTGAACTGCGCGCCGATCTGCCCGCCATCGCGGCAGCCATGGAAGCCAACAGGGTCACTCATGCGCTGTGCATCTCGGTAGAACTGGCCACCTTGCCAGCCGTTCTTGAAGTGGCAGGTTCTCATCCCCGCTGGTACGCCACAGCAGGCGTTCACCCCGACTACGAAGCAACCGAGGAACCTGGCATCGAAACGCTGGTGGCCTGGGCGAATCAGCCCAAAGTGGTTGGCATCGGCGAAACCGGCCTGGATTACTATCGCCTGACGGGTGACCTGGAATGGCAGCGCGAACGCTTCCGAACGCATATTCGTGCTGCGCGCCAGGTGGGCAAGCCACTCATCATTCACACCCGTGCCGCCGCTGAGGATACCCTGCGCATCATGCGCGAAGAGGGTGCCGATGCGGTGGGCGGCGTCATGCACTGCTTTACTGAAACGGAATCCGTGGCACGCGCGGCGATAGAGTTGGGGTTTCTGATATCATTTTCCGGGATCGTGACGTTCAAAAATGCACTGGCGTTAAAATCCGTGGCTCAGGCCATTCCGTTGGACCGCATGTTGATTGAAACGGATTCGCCCTATCTGGCTCCAACCCCTTATCGGGGGAAAACCAACCAGCCGGCGTATGTCCGGCATGTGGCCGAGGAGATTGCCAGACTTCGCGAAGTCGACGTTGCCCAGATTGGCGAAGAGACTTCCAACAATTTTTTTCAACTCTTCAAGGTGCCCCGATGAATCAGGAAAAATACAACCCAACAGCCATCACGCTGCATTGGCTGGTTGCCCTGCTGATTGCCATCGCCTTTTCCGTGGGACATTACATGGCAGATCTTGAACTGTCACCCTGGAAGCTCAAGGTGTTTGCCTGGCACAAGTGGGTGGGCGTCACCATCTTTGTGCTGGTGCTGTTCAGAATGCTATGGCGTGCCTCGCATACCCCTCCCGCCTTGCCTGCAGGAATGAGCAAGCTGATGAAAAACCTTTCGGGATTGGCGCATATGGCCATTTACCTGTTGATGCTGGCCATTCCCCTGACTGGTTGGCTGCATAGCTCTGCCGCAGGAGTGACGGTGGTCTATTTCAACGTGCTGACATTGCCCGATCTCGTGGGAAAGGACAAGGCGCTCTCCAGTCTGTTCAAGGAAATTCATGAGTCGCTCAACTGGGCGTTACTGGGTTTGGTGATTCTGCATGTGGCCGCGGCGCTCAAGCATCAGCTGGTGGATAAGGACAATCTCTTGAACAGGATGCGTTGGTAATGAAATACATCATACTTAGCGTGGTGCTGGTGCTTGCAGCCCTATGGTCTCTGGGCGAGGCAACCGCGAGCGGCATCATCTCAGATAAAAGCAGCATCACCTTTGTGGGCAAGCAGATGGGGGCTCCGGTGGAAGGGCGATTCACGCGTTTTGATGCCGACATTGTTTTCACCCCGGCAAAACTTGCGCAAAGTCATGCCCGGGTCAGCATCGACCTCAGCAGCATTGACCTCGCTTCTGACGAATCCGAAAGCGAAATCAAGGGCAAGAGCTGGTTTAACGTGGCAGCCTTTCCCAAGGCGATTTTCGAGTCCACGGCCTTCCGTGCCCTGGGAGGAGAGCGCTTTGAAGTCAGTGGCCGGCTCAGCATCAAGGGTATCACCCGTGACCTCGTGGTTCCCATGCAGTTCCACACGGTTGCAGGGGTGCAAACAGCTGAAGGCAGCCTCGAGCTTCATCGTTCCGATTTCAAAGTGGGCGAAGGCGTCTGGGCTGATCCGGATTCGGTAGCCGAAGCAGTGCAGGTCCGCTTCAAGATGGCGCTCAAACCCTAAGTTTCAACACGCATCCATTTCAGGAGTCTGTTTCGATGGCCAATATTTACTCCTCCAAAACGGCAGTGGCTTTTCTGGGTCTGGGCGTCATGGGCTTTCCCATGGCGGGGCATCTGCACGGACGCGGACATCAGGTGACGGTGTACAACCGTAACGCCGACAAGGCTCAGCGGTGGGTTGACGGCCACCAGGGAGGGCGTTCCGCAGCCACGCCCGCTGCCGCCGCCGCTGCGGCACAAGTGGTGTTCATGTGCGTTGGTAACGACAATGACCTGCGCAGTGTGGTCTATGGTCCCGAGGGTGCGCTGGCGGGGTTGCAGCCTGGCACCATTCTGGTGGACCACACCACGGCCTCCGCCGAAGTGGCCCGCGAACTGGCCCATGCATGCGCCCGCCAGGGCGTCCATTTCATCGATGCGCCAGTCTCCGGAGGGCAGGTGGGCGCGGAAAAAGGGCAGCTCACCATTATGTGTGGCGGTGATGAAGCGGTGTTCAAACAGGTCGAGCCCCTGATGATGGCCTATGCCAAAGCGGTTACCCTGATGGGTGCAACCGGCTCCGGACAATTGACCAAGATGGTCAACCAGATCTGTATTGCCGGCCTGCTGCAGGGGCTTGCCGAAGCACTCAATTTCGCCGACCGTGCCGGGCTTGAGGTGCCGCTCGTGCTCGACGTCATTTCCAAGGGGGCGGCGCAGTCCTGGCAGATGGATAATCGTGGTCGCACCATGGCACAGGACCAGTTTGATTTTGGTTTTGCCGTGGACTGGATGCGCAAGGATCTGGGGCTCGTCATCGCCGAAGGCAAAAACAACGGCGCACTTTTGCCCATGACGGCACTGGTGGACCAGTTCTATGCCGAAGTCCAGGGTATGGGGGGCGGACGCTGGGATACTTCCAGCCTGATCCGGCGTTTCAGACAACGCAAGGCAGGTAATTCGTCATGACCCAGACCGTGGATCGACGCCAATTCCTGAAGCTTGTCAGCCTTGCCGGCGGCGGCTTTGCGCTGGGCTATTTTGGTGCTACAGAAGCGGCACCGGCACCAACGCAATTTGCCCCCAATCCATGGATTCGCCTGGAGCCATCGGG
>JAJZHC010000151.1 GCA_021804705.1 Pseudomonadota bacterium | reverse complement strand
TTCCAACATCAATATCCTGGCCTGATCAGCGCGTTTGGCGTTGGCCTGAAAAAGGATTATATTTCTACCACCTCGAAGTCACGGACGGCAATCCTGAATCGTGGCCGGGGGGGGACGGCTTCGCCGTAAGGCCTGTATGAACACCAGAAATCAAGCCAAGATGAACATAAATATCGTGACCGGCGTAGCCATAATCACTCTTCATCAAGGAGAATTTCTATGGGAACGATGGCATGGGTGGAATTGATCTCGATTTGGGGGTTGGCGGTATTGATCACCATCATGGATAACGCCATGTGGCGCAGATAATACGATCCACTCGAACAAACGCTGTTGTAAAGCCTGTATAAGCCCCGCATCAAGCGGGGCTTTTTTATGGCCTGTGTATAATCCGCTCCATGCCTTCAACCCCCCTGACTCCTGACTACGCTGCGCTGACTCCGGATTGCGTTCTGAATGCGCTTGAGAGTGTGGGTTTTCAGGGTGACGGCCGGTTGTTGGCGCTCAATAGTTATGAAAACCGTGTATATCAAGTGGGCATGGAAGCGGGGCCTGCGCTGGTGGCCAAGTTTTATCGCCCTGGCCGCTGGTCAGACGCGGCCATTCTTGAAGAACACGCTTTCCTCCAGGAACTGGCCGAACGCGAAATTCCCGTAGTTCCCGCACTGGTGCGGGGTAGCACAACATTGCATGCCTTCGGGGGGTTTCGTTTTTCCGTCTCGCAAAAACAGGGCGGCCGGGCACCAGAGCTTGAGGATCGCCAAACGCTAGAGTGGATGGGGCGCTTTCTGGGGCGCATCCATGCCATCGGTGCGCTTCAGCCATTCAAGCATCGTCCCGAACTCAACATCGAGACCTTCGGTGAGATGCCCCGGGACTATCTTTTGGCACATGCCTTCATTCCGGATGATTTGCTGCCTGCCTACGACAGTGTGATCAATCAGGCGCTGGACGGCGTCCGGCATTGTTTTGCGCGTGCGGGCAAACCGGGAGCCCTGCGTCTGCATGGAGACTGCCATCCGGGTAACGTGCTGTGGACGGAAGCGGGCCCGCATTTCGTAGATTTTGACGATAGCCGCATGGGGCCTGCAGTTCAGGACTTGTGGATGCTGCTTTCAGGCGAGCGTGCCGACATGGTCCGGCAGATGGGCGACGTGCTGACAGGCTACGATGACTTTTACGATTTTGACGAACGCGAACTGCATCTGATCGAAGCGTTACGCACACTACGCCTCATTCATTATGCCGCATGGCTGGCGCAACGTTGGGACGACCCCGCCTTCAAGCTGGCCTTTCCGTGGTTCAACACGCAGCGGTATTGGCAGGACCGAATTCTTGAGCTGCGCGAGCAGGTTGCCCTGATGGATGAGCCGCCGCTCTGGTCGGCGTGATGCAAGCCCCTTGACCTTGAAAAACATTGGGGTGAGGATGGAAGCATAGGTGCAACATTCATCGGAGAACAGGCATCATGCAATTACCCCTGCAAGTCACCATTCAAAACATTGATCAATCGGAAGCCTTGGAAACACGCATTCGCGCCAAGGCTGAGAAACTCAACGAATTTTTCAACCACATTTCGTCATGCCGCGTCGTGGTTGAACTCCAGGACGCGCATCGTCATCAGGGGAAGCAATTTACGGTGCGTATCGACATCAAGGTACCTGGCAACGAGATCGTGGTGGATCGTGCCCATAGCGAAGACGTCTATGTGGCGTTAAGAGACGCCTTTGATGCAGCGAAGCGCCAGCTGGAAGAGTATGCGCGCAAGTTGCGCGGCGACGTCAAGACACACGAGCCCAAACGTTCTGATAGTTAGTCCGTGCGGCGCATACAGACAGGGCTTGCCATTTCTTCTGACGAAGTGGAAATCAACGCCATTCGTGCGCAGGGCAGCGGTGGACAGAACGTCAACAAGGTTTCCAATGCCGTCCACTTGCGTTTTGCCATTGCCACGTCATCCTTGCCTGAAGCCATTCGCGAGCGCCTCCTGAAAATGGGCGACCAGCGTATCAGCAAGGAGGGGGTGGTGATCATCAAGGCCCAGAAGTTTCGTAGCCTTGAGAAGAATCGCATCGAAGCCCTCAGCCGGCTGCAAGACCTGATTCAAAGCGTTGCCGCGGTGCCAAAGCTGCGTCGGCCCACGCGCCCCACAAGAGGCGCCGTGGAAAGGAGAATGGAAAGCAAGGCCAGGCGCGCCCAGGTGAAAGCAGGGCGTGGAAAGGTCGACGAGTGACCGGTTTCAAATGCCGAGGTAGGCGCGCTTGACCTCTGGGTCCTCCGCCAATGCCCTGGCTGTTCCGGATTGCGTCACTGCGCCGGTTTCGATGACGTAGCCCCGGTCAGCCACCTCCAGTGCGGCAAACACGTCCTGCTCCACCAGCAGGACGGTGACTCCCTGATCACGAATCGTCGCCAGAACCTCAAGCAGTTGGTCCACGATGACTGGCGCCAACCCCAGGCTCATTTCGTCCACCATCAGCAGTTTTGGTGTGGCCATCAGGGCGCGGCCGATCGCGCACATCTGCTGCTCACCTCCGGATAAACTGCCAGCACGCTGGCCGCGTCGCTCGTAGAGCTTTGGAAAGAGTGCATAGACGGATGCCAGGCTGGTCTGGACGGCCTGTTTGTCACGGCGTGCAAAGGCGCCCATCATGAGGTTTTCTTGCACCGTCATCTTGTCAAACAGCTGGCGCCCTTCGGGCACTTGCACGATGCCGTGCCTGAAAGCCCGTTCTGGGGTCAGACCCGCAAGGTCATGACCGTCGAAAGTCAGCATGCCGGTGCTGCTCACCACGCGTGACAGGGCGCGCAGCAGTGTGGTCTTTCCAGCACCGTTGCTGCCTACGAGTGCGACGATTTCGCCGTGACAGATTTCCATGTGGATGTCCCGCAAAACCGGAACTTCGCCATACCCGGCAGACAGGCCCTGCACGCTCAACAGGATTTCGCTCATGTCCTGCGCCGTCCCAGGTAAGCTTCAATGACCCGCGGGTCTTCCAGGACCTCATCAGGCTTTCCTGCGATGATCTGTTGCCCATGGTGCAGCACCAGAAGGCGGTCGGAAAGTCGCTGGATAACCTTGATGACGTGCTCGATTACCAGTATGGAAATGCCGGTACTGCGCACTTTCTTGATGGCCTCGATCACATCATCGATTTCCGCATGATTGAGCCCCGCCATGACCTCATCTAGCAGCAGCAGCTTGGGTTTCATGGCCATGGCTTTGGCCAGTTCAAGACGCTTTCGATCTGGGCCACCCAACTCATCAGCACGACGCCCGGCCTGTTGTTGCAAGTCCATGAGCTCCAGCCAGTCACGCGCTTCTTCTCGCGCAACGCGCAGGGCTTTTGCCGCCGTCGAGGTGCCAAACAGCGCACCCACTGCGATGTTGTCCAGCACGCTCAACCCCGGAAAAGGCTTCATGATCTGAAACGTGCGGCCAATCCCGGCGCGTGCCCGGCGGTATGCAGGAAGGTTGTTGATGGCCCGGCCCTCAAACAGGATATCGCCTGTGGTGGGCGTGATGCTGCCACTGATGAGGCTGACCAGCGTCGTCTTTCCCGCGCCGTTGGGTCCGATCAATCCCAGGGTTTCACCGGGTGCAATCGTGAAATTGACTTCGTTGACAGCCACGAGGCCGCCAAAGCGTTTGCTCAGACCGCGGATTTCAAGGATGTGCGGTGAAGTCATAGACGGTGCTGTTTGATGTTTTCACTGAAATAGCGCCACCCGGTTTCGCGAAACCGGCGGAACAGTTCGGTCAGCCCACGCGGCATGAAGACCACGGCAGCCACGATGACGAGCCCAAAAAAGAGGCTTGCCACGCTGGATACTTCGGTGGATAGCGTTTCGGAGATGCTGGAGAGCACGAATGCGCCAAACACCGGGCCCAGCACGGAGCCTGAGC
>JAJZHC010000015.1 GCA_021804705.1 Pseudomonadota bacterium | reverse complement strand
CGTAGAACAACCGCCGGTTGGCCAGCCCCAGGGGCTGGACGTTTTTGAAAATCAGGTCGTCTTCGCCCGTCTGGGAGGTTTCGGCGAGGACGCGTTCAACATCCAGCATCATCACCAGCCTGCCATCAGCCAGTTCGGTGACGGCAGTGACCAGGCCGCCCATGTTGGCGTTCATCATGTCAGGCGGAACTTTCATGGCAGCCCAGTCCAGCCGGAGAATCGTGTCCACTGATTCCACCAGGAAGCCCTGGATGTGACCGTTGTATTCCGTGACGATCATGATCTCAGGCCTGGCCTCGACCTCCACGCGTGCATACTTGGCGAGGTCAATGATGGGCACCAGCGCGCCGCGCAGGCTCACCATGCCTTCCACAGCCGGGGGCATGTCAGGCGCCTGGGTAATCGTCGGGGCGCGCAGCACTTCGCGCACCTTGAATACGTTGATGCCGAACGTTTCCCGACGCTGGGTATGCCGGTCCGTTCCCAGGGTGAACATCAGGATCTCAAGCTTGTTGGTGCCCGCCAGCTTGGTTCGTGCATCTATGTTGGTGAGGAGTTCAGACATGATCGATCCCGTTATACCTTGAATTGGCCGCCGGCTTCCCTGAGACTGGAGGCGAGTGCCTCCATCTCCCTGACCGCCTGAACGGTGCTCTGGATGGAAGCCGTATTGGCCTCAGCCATGGAGGCCATGTGTTCCAGATTGCGACTGATGTCCTGGCTGGCTACTTTCTGTTGATTCACAGAGGCCGAAATGTCGTCCACGCCCTTGCTGACATTGTTCACCGTCTCGGTGGATTCGGAGAGGACGCTGGCCACGGCTTGCATGAGCGCACGACTGCTTTGGAGCGAATTCAGCCCGCTTTGCACGCTGCGGTCCACCTGGGCGCTCTGTCCGCTCAATTGCTGAGTGACCACATCGATCTGGCTGGCAGAGAGGGCTGATTTTTCGGCAAGCTTGCGTACCTCGTCGGCAACCACGGCAAAGCCACGCCCCTGATCGCCAGCCCGGGCGGCCTCGATGGCCGCATTGAGGGCCAGCAGGTTGGTTTGTTCGGCGATGTCGCGCACCTGTTGGGTCATGCTGGTGATGGATTGCGTGCTCTTGACAAAATCACCCACGGAGCCGGCCATTTCATTGACGGTCGCTTCCACATGTTCAATCTCGTTCATCATTTCATGCAGGTTTTGCTGGCCCCGTTGGGCGCGTTGCAGGCTTTCCTGGGAAAGCTTTGCCACATCGAGAGCGTTTTCAGCCACTGAGGCGATGCTCTGGCTCATGCTTTCCACAAGCCTCGAAGCATTCGCAGCTTCCTGGCTTTGCCGGTTGGTGCTGACTTCCACCGCATTCGTATTTTCAGAAAGCGCCCGCGCCGAGGCAGAAACCCGGTCGGAATAACCCTGCAGTTGGGTGGTGATGCGCTGAAACCCTTCCACGAACGAATTGAAGGCCCGGGCCGTTTGGCCGATTTCATCATTGCTGCGCACCGGAGCCCGACGGGTGAGATCGCCGTCAGCCAGCATGGTATGCATGGTTTGTTGCAATTCACGGGTGGGTCGCGTGATGCGGGAAATGCTCCAGCCAATGATGAAATACAGAATGACCTGCATGGCAATCTGGGCGCCCCAGAGCAGGATGCTGCCTTTGCGGATCAGATCGTACTCCTTCTGGAGATCTAACGTGATGCTGGCGGCACCATTGACGCTCCCCTCTTTGACCACGTGACAAAGCAGGCAGTTGGTGCCACGAAAATTGGTGGAGACGATGAAGGGCACCACCACGCGCAAGGTCATTTTGTCTCCAGTGCCCTGAAGCACGGTCTGGACCTTGGCGGTATCCAGCGCGGCATGATCCATCGCATCTCGCGCCTCTTCCTCGGGCATACCGGGGCCATATTGATCTGAAACCTGCTTGTTGCGGATGACGCGCAGTTCGTTGACGTTGGACGATGCGCCCATTTTGGTGATGAACAGCTTGCGGTTTTCCTTGTCGCTGATTACCCCGGTTTCCATCATGATATTGAGGCCATTGATGACCCCATCTGCAGAGACGATGGCCTTTTGACGGGATTCGTCCAGGGTGCGCTGTTCAAATTCGTTGAATATCAGGCGTTGCGCGATGATGAGGATGACGAAGATGATCAGCTGGATCGGGATCTGCAGCTTGTTTTTGAGCGATAACCCATCCCACCAATTTGTCATTCCCACCTTCTCCTGGTCCTCTCGCCCGGCCCCTGTGCCGGGGCGAACATAAGCGCTGCTGTAATGTTGTTTCGGCTGATCCGACGGAAACTTTAATGATCGGGGGGCGGTGTGGTGGGTGGGGCCATCGCAGTGGCCTGTCCTGCGGACGGGGTGCTGCTGCCAGATTCGTCTGTATTATGCGTATCCACCTCGAGTACGCCCCCATCGTGCTGGGCAGATTCCTCCGCCTTTTTGTTCATGACGATGATACTGATGCGGCGGTTGATGGGGTCAAGCGGGTCTTTGGGATTGAGCAGCACGGCTGAGGAAAGGCCTACGACCCTGGCAATCTTGTTGGGGTCCATCCCGCCCGCAATCAATTCCCGGCGCGAGGCGTTGGCACGATCCGCAGAAAGATCCCAGTTGTTATAACCGTTTTTGTCCGCAGCGTAGAGGTGGGCGTCGGTATGTCCGGACAGGCTGATCCGGTTGGGTACCTCGTTGAGCATGTCGCCGATTTCACGCAGGATATCCTTGGTATAAGGTTCCAGCTGGGAGCTGCCCAGTCGAAACATGGGGCGGTTTTTTTCATCGACGATCTGGATGCGCAGACCCTCGCTGGTAATGTCGAGCAGGATCTGGTTCTTGAATTTCTTCAGCTTGTCGTTGGAGTCCACGGCCTTTTCGATGTTAGCCTTGAGGGCTTTGAGCTTGTTCAGCTCCTTTTCGCGCTCCAGACGCTGAAACTCTTCCTGGGCTGCCTTGAGATTGATGATGCGCTTTTCGGTGGGCAGGTCACCGCGCTTGACCTGGCCTTCGCTACGCGTCAAATCCTTGCCGCCCCCCTTGATGACGCTCGAGCTGTCGCCGCTGCCCGAACCGCCTTCCAGCACCACTTTCAGGGGTGTCTTGAAATAGTCCTCGATTCCCTGCAGATCACCCTTGGTGGTGGAACCCAGCAGCCACATCAGCAGGAAAAACGCCATCATGGCCGTCACGAAATCGGCATAGGCGATTTTCCAGGCGCCGCCGTGGTGCGCCCCCACCACTTTTTTGATGCGCTTGATGACGATGGGACGTTTGTCGTCATTGGACATGGCTGTACTCTTTCAGGCGGTGTTCAGCGTTTTTGCTTGACATGCTCTTCCAGTTCACTGAAACCGGGGCGCTCGGTGGAATTGAGGGCCTTGCGTCCAAATTCAACGGCCATGGCAGGCGCGTAGCCATTCAAACTGGCCAACAAGGTGACCTTGATGGTCTGGAACATCTTGGAGGATTCTTCAGCCTTTTGTTCCAGTAGGGTTCCCAGTGGGCCGATGAAGCCGTACGCCAGCAGGATGCCAAGAAAGGTGCCGACGAGGGCATGGGCAATCATGAGCCCCAACTCGGCAGGAGGGGCGCCTACGGATTCCATGGTGTGCACCACGCCCATGACGGCGGCCACGATCCCGAAGGCAGGCAGGCCATCGCCAATTTTGGCAATGACGTGGGCCGGAATCAGGATTTCGTGATGATGGGTTTCTATTTCCACATCCATCAGGTTTTCAATTTCCATGGCATTGAGGTTGCCGCTGACCATGATGCGTAAGTAATCGGTCATGAATTCAATGACATGATGATCAGCAGTGATTTTTGGGTATTTGGAGAACAAGGGGCTTTCAGCGGGCCTTTCCACATCGCCCTCAATGGACATCAACCCTTCCTTGCGCATTTTCCCCAGCAACTCATACAACAGGGCCATCAGTTCCATGTAAACGGTCTTGCTGTATTTGGACCCTTTGAAGACAGAGGGAAAGGCCTTGAGCGTGGCTTTGACGGCCTTGGGTGAATTTCCCACAAAGAAGGCACCCGCTGCCCCACCACCGATCATCAACAGTTCCACAGGTTGAAGCAGCGCTGCGAGGTGGCCCCCAGCCAGTGCGAATCCACCAAAGACCGCAGCGGCGACTACCAAATATCCGACCAAGACAAACATGACGAAGGCTCCGAAGGCTGATAACGCAAACCAAGGCGTAAATCACGCCTTCGGGTGTGGTAACGGCAAATTTTCGGGAAACTTTAAGAGACTTTGCAGGGTTCTGCGGGAAGTGTATCGGATAGTGATGCCGATTTGCGCGTTTTTCCGGCGCGTGAGGGAGGACGGCAGACGCCGCAGACATAGTCTTCGTACAGCTCGTTGGTATGGACGACAAACTGACCACTGCAAGCCGTGCAGGCGGTCAGTTGCAGCATGTGGGCATCCAGAAACCGGATGAGAAACCAGGCGCGGGTGATGCTGAGGATGGGCTCTTCACCGCTGACGCTGATTTGTTCCAGATACAGGCGATAGCTTTTGATGAGCAGCTCCAGCCCGAACAGGGCGGCATTTTTTGCCAGAAACTGATAAATCCCCATGAAAAGCGACGAGTGGATGTTGGGCTGCCAGCTGATGAACCAGTCCGTGGAGTACGGCAGCATGCCTTTTGAAGGGGAGCGCCCAGTGACTTCCTTGTAGAGCTTGAGCAGCCGCTCGCGACTGAGAGAGGTTTCTTCCTGCAGCAGCTGCAGACGGGCGCCCAGTTCGATCATTTCCACGGCAAAATGGATTTGCCGTGCTTCGGCAATGACGCTTTTATTGCGCACTGGGGCTACCATGGGCCAGGATTGGGATATTCAAGCGCCCAGTTGTTCCACGGCCTGACCAGCCACCAGAATGGCTGCGTGAGGCTGTGCCATCAAGCGGTCCTTGCTGTAGTCCGTGATCATGTTGAAAAGCAGGTTTTCATCGAACCGGAATCGGCAAACCAGCATGTTGGACGCGGCCATCTTGATCAACTGGGCGGGGCTCAAGGCAGCAATCAGATCGGCAACTTCAGCGCTGATCCCCAGTCTGAACAGGGCCGACGCCGAATCCTGCTTGATCATGTTCTGGGCCAGCAGCAGGTACGACAGGTTGGTTTCCTTGATTTCTTCGTGTAACTGAACGGCGTTCATGAATCATCCCCCCCGGCTTTGACAGGAACAAAGTGGCTCCGTGGGTTCTATTGTGCAGGGTGCAAAAGGGAAACAGAATCGGATTTCTTCCGATTCTGTTGTAGGAATATTTCCTACAATAGGGACGACCAATACCAATTTTTCGGTTGCGCCAAAACCGAAAAATTGCTAAAAGTCTAATTTTTTCATGAAGTTGTATCAGACAACCGCATGCGTATGAGTAATGTATCGGCATCGATCCGGAAAACTTTAGGATTATTTTTAATTTTTTTTGATTTATTTCTCCGATGCCTCAATATCTCACTTCATGGCAAACCCTACTGAAGGACAAACCACCCCTGGACGGGAGTTTCAATTTACGGTCCAGGATTTCACGCGCATTTGCGACCTGATTCGCAAGCATGCGGGCATTTCTCTGGGCGACAGCAAGCTCGACCTTGTGTACGGGCGGCTTTCGCGGCGTCTTCGTGCCACCGGCATCCGCTCCTTTGCCGAGTACTTGCAACTTCTGGAGCGGGGGGACCGACGCGAATGGGAGGCCTTCACCAATGCACTGACCACCAATCACACGGCATTTTTCAGGGAACCCCATCACTTCGAACTCCTGGCCGAACAGTTGCGGACGATCAAGGCGCGAGGCCCCATCGTCTTATGGTGCAGCGCCGCGTCTACGGGGGAGGAAGCCTACACCATGGCCATGACAGCCGTGGACGCATTGGGCAGTGCCACACCGGGTGTTGTGATCATTGCCACGGACATCGACACGGAAGTTCTGGAAACAGCGAAGACAGGCCTCTATCCCCTGGAGCGCGTGGCACGCCTGGACCGCGCGCTGGTGCAGCGTCACTTCATTCAGGATGCCTCCGTCCCTGCGGGCCAGGTGAAGGTGAAACCTGAAATCCGCAATCTGGTGACTTTCCGCCAACTCAACCTGCTCCAGGATCCTTGGCCGATCCGGCCACCACTGGATGCCATTTTTTGCCGCAACGTCATGATCTACTTTGATCGGGACACGCAACTCAACATTCTGAAAAAGTTTGCGCCACTCCTGCGCCGAGATGGATTGCTCTATGCGGGCCATTCCGAGCGCTTCAATCATGCAGAGGACTACTTCAGGTTACGCGGCAGGACCGTGTATGAAGTCGTTCCTGCAGCGAGCAGCGAAAAACAGCCGGGTGCGGATGGAAAAATCCGCTAGGCGAATAACCCCCTAAATCGGTTGCTTATCTTCGGATTGACTGGACGGGTAATTCGGATAATGGCCATGGGTAGTGGAGTCCCTCATGGCAGAAGACAGCGATCTCGAGAAAACAGAACAACCGTCACAACGGCGCCTGGACCAGGCGCGAGAAGAGGGGCAGGTTGCGCGTTCGCGCGAGCTGTCCACCTTTGCCGTGCTGATGGCAGGCGGTGCCGGGGTGTGGCTGATGGGCTCGCACTTGTCCAGTGGGCTCATGAGGTTGCTGCAGGAGGGGCTGACCCTGAAGGCAGAAGATGCCTTTCAAACGGAACTTCTGGTGCCAAGACTCTACGCCCTGTCACTCGAAACCCTCCTTGCATTCTTGCCGCTGCTGCTGCTGTTGCTGGCGACGGCCGCGTTCTCACCGCTATTGCTCAACGGCTGGATGTTCAGCCTCAAGCCCATACAGCCCAATTTTTCCCGTCTGGACCCCATGACCGGATTCGGCCGCATGATTTCGGTACATGGGCTGATCGAGCTGGGCAAGAGTATTGCCAAGGCCGTTGTAGTCGGTGGCGCGGGCGCCTGGGCGGTGTGGCATCACCGGGATGCCTTCCTGATGCTGGCGGGGCAACCCATTGCCGTTGCCGCCGCCGGGATGGGGCAGCTGTTGTGGGATGGGTTCCTCGCCATCATGGGCGGCATGCTGCTGATCGTGGCGATCGATGTGCCTTTCCAGCTGTGGGAGCATAGCAAGCGCCTGAAGATGACGCGTGAGGAAGTGCGCCAGGAATCCAAGGAGACCGAGGGTGATCCGCAGATCAAGGGCAAGATTCGCAGCATGCAACGGGAAATGGCGCGGCGCCGGATGATGGCGCAAATTCCAGGTGCCGATGTGGTGGTCACCAATCCCACCCACTACGCCGTGGCCTTGCGTTACAGCGAACAATCCATGCGGGCCCCGATCGTGGTGGCCAAGGGCTCGCATTTGCTGGCTGAGCGCATTCGCGCGCTGGCCACGGAGCACCACATCCCGATTCTGGAGGCGCCGCCTCTGGCACGCGCCCTATATAAACACGCCGAACTGGAGCAGACGATTCCTGAGCGGCTGTACACCGCAGTGGCTGAAGTGCTGGCTTATGTCTACCAGCTGCGGCGTTACCAGATGGGGGGCGGCCATGTCCCTGTCGTCCCGAAAGACCTGATGGTTCCGCCCGAGCTCGACCCTGAAACACAGACCCACCAAGACAAACAATGAATCTACTGAACATTCTGAGAGATTTTTTCAGGCAATCCGGGGTGCGCGGGTTGGCAGGCCCCCTGTTGATCGTGATGGTGCTGGCGATGATGGTGCTGCCACTGCCGCCCTTTCTGCTCGACATCCTGTTCACCTTCAACATCGCGGTCGCCATCATGGTGCTGCTGGTCAGCATGAACACCCTGAAGCCACTGGATTTTTCGGTGTTTCCCACACTGCTGCTGATCACCACGTTGCTGCGTCTCTCGCTCAATGTCGCGTCCACCCGTATCGTGCTGCTGGAAGGACATACCGGACCCGATGCGGCAGGCAAGGTCATCGAAGCCTTCGGCCACTTCCTCGTGGGTGGCAACTATGCGGTGGGCATCGTGGTGTTCATGATCCTCGTGGTCATCAACTTCGTGGTGATTACCAAGGGCGCCGGGCGTATTGCCGAGGTGGGCGCGCGCTTCACCCTGGATGCCATGCCAGGCAAACAGATGGCCATCGACGCCGATCTCAATGCCGGGCTGATTGGTGAAGACGAGGCACGCCGACGGCGCGCCACCATTGCACAGGAAGCCGATTTCTTCGGCTCGATGGATGGTGCCAGCAAGTTTGTGCGGGGCGATGCGGTAGCCGGCATCGTCATTCTGCTCATCAACATCGTGGGGGGGTTCATCGTTGGCGTGCTGCAACACAACCTCGACATGGCTACGGCAGCCAAGAACTATACGCTGCTGACCATCGGAGACGGGCTGGTGGCACAAATTCCTGCATTGGTCATTTCCACGGCGGCAGGTGTGGTGGTGAGCCGCGTCACGACCGAGGAAAACATTGGGCAGCAGCTGGTAGGGCAGCTGTTCAGCAAGCCCCTCGTGCTGCTGCTGACCGGCATCATCATTGGTGCGCTGGGCCTTGTGCCAGGCATGCCCCATTTCGCCTTCCTGTTGCTGGCCAGCATTCTGGGGGGCGGGGCCTACCTGCTGATGCAACGCGCCAAAGTGCGCGAAGCCGTTGCGGAAGTGAGCACGGCCATCCCTGCCAGCACGGAAGCTCCTGAAGCCAGCTGGGAAGATGTTTCGCAGGTGGACGTGTTGGGCCTGGAAGTCGGTTATCGGTTGATTTCTCTGGTGGACAAGGCACAGGATGGTGACCTGTTGCGGCGCATCAAGGGCATCCGCAAGAAATTTACCCAGGATATCGGCTTTCTGCCCCCGGCCATCCATATTCGCGACAATCTGGACCTGCGGCCCAACGCCTATCGCATCTCCCTCAAGGGCGCCGAAATCGGCTCGGGAGAGGCCTTTACCGGCATGTTCCTGGCCATCAACCCGGGTAATGCCACCGGGCCGCTGCAGGGAAATGCCACGAAGGACCCTGCTTTTGGCCTGCCTGCCGTCTGGATCGAGGCCTCCCTGCGGGAATATGCCCAGGCCCAGGGATACACGGTCGTGGATGTGAGCACCGTCATTGCCACGCATCTCAGCCATCTGATCAACGCCCATTCCGCCGAGCTGCTGGGTCTGCAGGAATTGCAGCAACTCATCGATCATCTGGGCAAACAGTCTCCCAAGCTGACCGAAGATCTGGTGCCCAAGCTGCTGCCCTTGGCGACGGTGCAAAAAGTGTTGCAGAACCTGCTGGATGAGGGCATGCATATCCGTGACATGCGCACCATCCTGGAGACCCTGGCCAAATTTGCGGGACAGACCCAGGATGCCTATCAGCTTACAGCGCAAGTGCGCGTGGCCTTGGGTCCGGCCATCGTGCAACAGCTCTACCCCGCCGCACAGGAACTGCAGGTCATTGGCATGGACAAGGAGCTGGAATATTTACTGGTGCAGGCCTTGCAGGCAGGGGGCAGCAGCCAGGCCATCGAGCCGGGTCTGGCGGACACCTTGCTGCGAGAAACCCGCACGGCCGCAGAAAATCAGGAAAGGCTGGGGTTGCCCACGGTGCTCATGGTGCCGTCCCAGATCAGGGATCTGCTGGCGCGTTTCCTGAAGCGTTCGTTGCCGCAATTGAGAGTGATTTCACAGGACGAGGTGCCCGGATTCAAGACGGTTCGGGTCACTGCCATGGTTGGAGGTAGGGCATGAACACGAAGTCGTTTTTGGCGGCAAATTCCCGCGAGGCGTTGCGCATGGTGCGTGCCGAGTTGGGTGAAGAGGCTATCATTCTTTCCAACCGCAAGGTGGGCGAGCAGGTAGAGATTGTTGCAGCCCATCATGAGGCGCTGACCGGTCTGGCCCAGGCGCAGCCCTTGCAGGCTGCAAGCCCTTCGGGTTTGCTGGGGGAGATTCGCGCCCTTCACGATAACCTGTTGAGCCAGATTTCGGCACTGACAGGGTCAGGCGTGCAACGCACCGACCCCCAGAAGGCAAGAGTCCAGCGCAGCCTGCTCAAGGTGGGGTTCAGCCAGGGGCTTGCTGACCAGATTCTGGAAAAGATGCCGTCAGGTGCGGGGCTGGATTGGGTGCTCAAGGTCATGGAGCGCAACCTGAGGTGCGTGAGCGGATCGGAAGACATCGTGCAACGCGGGGGCACCTATGCGCTGGTGGGGCCGACGGGCGTGGGCAAGACCACGACGACGGCCAAGCTTGCCGCACGCGCCGTGGTTCGGTTCGGGGCCGACAAGGTGGCGCTCATCACCACCGACAGTTACCGGATCGGGGCCTTCGAGCAACTGCGCATCTATGGTCAGATTCTGGGTGTGCCGGTACAGACCGTTCGCGATACGGCCGATCTGCAACTGACCCTGGCATCCCTGAAGCAAAAGCATCTGGTGCTGATTGACACCATTGGCATGGGGCAGCGTGATAGCCGCGTGGTGGACCAGGCCGCCATGCTGGATGCTGCCGGGGTGCAGCGGTTGCTGTTGCTCAATGCCACCAGCAACCTGCACACTCTGGAGGATGTGGTGCGCGTGTACCGTCATGCCGGCGTCATCGGTTGCATTCCCACCAAGCTGGATGAGGCGGCTTCCATGGGGGGCGTGCTGGACGTGATGATCCGGCACAGGCTGGTCATGCACTACCTGGCCAATGGCCAGAGAGTACCGGAGGACTTGCAGGAAGTGAGCCTGCCTTATTTGCTGCACTGCACTTTCAACAGCCTCGAAACGGCGGGGCATACTGCCGCCAGCGTACTGGAATTCCCGCAAACAGCCCTGGCAGGCCATGCATTCTGAGGGAGGTGTCATGGACCAGGCCTCCGGACTGCGCAACCTGCTGGCACGCAACGCCCTGCGCGTCTGGACGGTGGTGGGGGCGCAGCCCGGCCTCGGGGCTACCAGTCTGGTGCTCAATCTGGCAGCACTGATGGCGCATGCGGGTCAGGAAGTGCTGATTCTGGACGAGCATCTGGCCCACAATAATGCTGGCAATGCCCTGGCGTTGAAACCACGTCATGATTTGCTCAATGTGTTGCGCTGCGACAAGGCTTTGTCCGATGTTCTGTTGCGCGCCATGCCGGGGTTGCATGTGCTGCCCGTGGCGCGTGTGACCCAGGCCATTCACCGGCTTTCCGTCACCGAGCGCCAGCGCCTGCTGGACAGTCTGGTGACGGTTTCACGAAGCGTCGATGTGGTGCTGGTGGATGCCACCCGGCAGGAGGGAGGCTCGGTGATGGCAAGCCTCGCTCCCAATCAACCCCTGGTGCTGGTGACCGATGCCACGGCTGGCGGGATTACTGCGACGTATGCCCTGATCAAGCGGATGGCGGTCCATGAGGGGCTGCGCAAGTTCAGCATTGTGGTCAATCGCGTTGCGGAAGCACACGAGGCCCGTGCCATCGTGGATAATATGACCCGGGTGGCCCAAAACCATCTCAAGGCACAAATTGACTTTTTGGGCCATATTCCAGTTGATGAACAGCTGAATCGTGCGACACAATTACGTCGTTGCGTGGTGACCACGTTTCCTGAAGCGCCTGCGTCATTAGCGTTGGTGGAACTGGAGGGTGCCATGTTGCAGTTGCCGTCTCCTGGGCAGGGGGAGGATTGGGGGCTTCCCGGCATGATCAAACGTCTGATCGGGCAGCAGACTCGCCCGCCCAACTGGGCTTACAGCACCTGATAACGAGAATATGTACACGCCATCCGGACTCAACGACAAGGAACAATGCCTCAAGGAATTTGCGCCACTCGTCAAGCGCATTGCGCATCACTTGAAGGCCCGGTTGCCGGGTAGCGTCGAAGTGGACGACATGATCCAGGCTGGCATGATGGGGCTTCTTGAGGCGGCCGGACGTTATGACGAATTGCGCGGCGCACAATTCGAAACCTATGCGGCGCAGCGTATTCGTGGTGCCATGCTGGACGAGTTGCGCCAATCCGACTGGATGCCCAGAACCATGCGCCGCGACGTGCGGCGCATCGAGAGTGCCATCAGCAAGCTGCAGCAAAAGATGGGCAAGCCGCCCAACGAATCTGAAATTGCCCAGGAGATGGGCCTTTCCCTTCCCGATTACCAGCAGATGCTGTATGAGTCGCGCGGGGCGCAACTGATTTATTACGAAGATTTTCATGATCGTGATGAAGAGGACTTCTTTGACCGCCATGAGGTGGAGAGCGAACCGGATCCGCTGGATTTGCTGCGGGGCAGTCGTTTTCGTACAGCCCTGATCCGGGCCATCGAAGAGCTTCCCGAACGCGAGCGCCTTTTAATGGGCATGCACTATGAGCAGGAGATGAACCTGCGTGAAATCGGCGAGGTCATGGGTGTGAGCGAGTCGCGCATTTGCCAGCTTCACAGTCAGGCCGTAGCGCGATTGCGCAGCCGGCTGAAGGGCCACTGATGGAGAAGCTCAGTCTTGCAGGGTTGCTGATCGGCGTTTTGGGGGTGATTGGCGGCCAGTGGCTGGAAGGCGGGGCGATTTCCGCGCTGGTACAGGGCACCGCCTTCGTCATCGTGTTTGGCGGAACCCTGGGCGCCGTGATGTTGCAAACGCCGTTTCGTATTTTTGTCGCCGCCATTCGCATGGGCCGTTGGGTTTTTGTGACTCCGGACGTATCGGCGCCAGCGTTGCAGGATCGGCTGCTGGAGTGGTGCAACCAGGCGCGTCGCGAGGGGCTGCTGATTCTGGAGGCACAGGCCTCGAAGTGCGAGGATCCCTTTCTCAAAAAGGGCTTGCAGTTGCTGGCTGATGGTTATGCTGCAGAGAAGGTCCGCGAAGTGCTGGCGGTAGACATCCAGTCCTATGAACATTTTCGCTGGTCTGCAGCCCGCGTGTGGGAAGCAGCAGCAGGCTATGCACCCACCATCGGCATGCTGGGGGCCGTGCTGGGGCTGGTGCATGTGATGGAGCGTTTGGGAGAGCCGGCGCAGTTGGGCGCCGGAATTGCCGTGGCATTCATTTCCACCATCTACGGCGTCGGTTTTGCCAACCTGGTTTTTCTGCCCATCGCCAGCAAATTGAAAATCCAGATCCAGC
The DNA here is from genome assembly GCA_021804705.1 of Pseudomonadota bacterium. GTDB lineage: Bacteria > Pseudomonadota > Gammaproteobacteria > Burkholderiales > Ferrovaceae > JAJZRV01. The sequence goes on along the minus strand of JAJZHC010000015.1, from coordinate 2,325 downwards.
AGCAAATTGCGTACTATGAAATGGCGGTGGACGGGTTTGAATTGATTGCCAACGGAGAGAATCCCCATTTTGTCAAAGGCAAACTTGAAGGGTATCTATTCTGAAATGGCGCGTCGCCCCAAACGGGCCGATCGTGAAAACCACGATCGCTGGCTGATTTCCTACGCCGATTTCATTACGCTGCTCTTTGCATTTTTTGTGGTGATGTACGCCATCTCTTCCGTCAACGAAGGGAAGTATCGGGTGTTCAGCTCCTCACTGAACTCGGCTTTCAGCCGCACGCTCATTCCTGCCGATGCCGATCTCCAGTCGCTGGACCAGGACAGTGTATTGCGGTCGTTGCTGGACAAGCGCAATGCACGGTTGGCCAAGCAGCAGCAAAAGCAGCAGGAATATTTGCAAAGCCTGCTCGACAATCTCGACCGCATTCTCGCGCCACTGGTGAGCAAAGGGCAGGTCAGTGTTGTCCAGAGCGGGCGCGGCATTGTTCTGGACCTCAACGTCAGGGCCCTGTTTCATGAGGGAGACGCCACCTTGCAGGACAAGGCGGCAAAAACCCTGTCAGAGGTGGCTGCCGTACTCAAGCCCGGCAATCTTGCCATCCAGGTGGAAGGCCATACGGATAATGTGCCGATCAGCACGACGCAGTTTCCCTCCAACTGGGAGCTCTCCTCGGCGCGTGCCAGCAGCGTGGTGCGGCTCTTCATCCGGGAAGGGGTGGACGGCAAACGCCTGACGGCGGCCGGGGTGGCGGATAACCAGCCGCTGGTGCCCAACGATACGCCCGAAAACCGCGCCAAAAACCGTCGTGTGACGGTGACGATTCTCACCCCCCAGGTGCAGCAGGAGCAAGACCGCCCGTAAATGAAGTTGGATTTAGACGCTGCCCAGGGTGCGGCCCGCGACGGGGATGCTGGCTTGCCCGTCGGGACCGTACAGCGTGGCACTTTGCGCGGCATTGTGCAGGACGGTCAGGGCCTGCTGATTATGGCGCAGCTTGATCTGGATGAGTTCACCGTTGGTACGGTTGAGCTGTTCGGCGCGCGAGGCCATCTGGCGTATGGCGGTCCAGAGTTGGCGTGAGTCCCCGTCTTCCTTGCCTGCAGGGGCCACGCCAGGTGCCGGCTGAAGCTTTCGTCTTTGTTCGGCAAGCTGGGTGAGTTGTTCCACCAGCCTGGTTTTATGGTCGGCCAGGTCAATCAGCGTTTCGGTCTGCCCGGACAGGAGGGTGCGCTGTTCATTTTCCAGAACCGCCAGAAAAGACTGCAAGGCATCATGTTCGGCACGAAGGCAGGAGGCCCAGTCAGCCGTGGTGGAAAGTGACGAAGGCCCGCCCATCAATCAGTGCTGGCGATTGTTGATCAGGTCGGTTACGGACGAGATCAGGCGGTCAGCGACCGCGCTGGAGTTGACCTGGAACCGGCCTTCGCTGATGGCCTGTTTGATTTCAGCCACTTTGGCAGCATCCACCACGGGGGACTGGGCCATGCTGTTCTGCATGCTTTGCAGCTGCGCGGCAGAATCCCCCAGATGGACGCTGGTGCTGTTGGGGGCATTGGTGCTGCTGGTTCCCGTTCCGGCGGTTCGAGAGGATTGTGCACGCGCCACGCCATCACGGACGGGCGCGACAGGGGGTGTTTTGCCGGATTTTTCGACTTTCACGAAAATCTCCTGATAACGAGCCTTATAGCACCTGATTTCGGCAGGATCTGACAAAACTTTAGGGCGTTGGGCAAAATCCATTGTACGCCACCTTTTAACGGGGGTAAAAACACCTTCAATTCATTCGATGGGGGCGCTCCCCGGTTTGCAATAATTTCCCTGTTCAACTGATTCACGAAAAATAAGAAGGAAGCGTGTTGCATGGCCGTCATTGCGGTATTCAACCAGAAGGGAGGTGTCGGCAAAACCACCACATGTCTCAATCTGGCGGCAGCATTGGCGAGGGCGCGACGGCACCCCATTGCCCTGGATATGGACCCCCAGGCGCATTTGAGCCTGGCCTGCAGCATTCGCGATTCGGCCCTGGGGACGGGCATGATTGCCTTTTTCAAGGACAGGACGCCGCTTTCCCGATTGTTGCGCGACACCCCATCCGGCTGGAAAATCGTGCCTTCCTCGCTGGAGCTTTCCAAGGTGGACGCCCTGTATGGGGGCGATGCCAAGGCGGCGACCCTGCTGCGCCAGGGGCTGAGCGCCGATCTCACCCAAAGCGGAGAACCCATCCTGATTGACTGTTGTCCCATGCTGGGTGTGTTGACGCTCAATGCCTTGCTGGCTTCTGACCGGGTGCTGATCCCCGTCTCCGCAGATTTCCTGTCTCTG
>JAJZHC010000150.1 GCA_021804705.1 Pseudomonadota bacterium | reverse complement strand
CTTGAACTGCCCGCCTTCCTTGACTGCCGGGGCGCGCCAGGCAAACAGGGTGAGCGACCCGCCGATGACGAGCGCCAGAAACACCAGCACAAAAATACCGCGGCGAGGATCGGAAGCGAAGGCGTGTACAGAGGTAAGTACCCCGGAACGCACGATGAACGTGCCGAGCAGGGACAGGGAAAATGCTGCAATCGCCAAGAGCACGGTCCAGCGTTTGAACGCCCCACGCTTTTCAGTTACCACCAGGGAATGGATCAGCGCCGTGCCCACAAGCCAGGGCATGAAAGAAGCGTTCTCCACTGGATCCCAAAACCACCAGCCTCCCCAGCCCAGTTCGTAATAGGCCCAGCGCGAGCCAAAACAGATGCCCAGTGTCAGGAAAATCCAGGCCGCCAGCGTCCAGGGGCGGGACCAACGCGCCCAGGCCGCATCCAGCTTGCCGGAGATCAGTGCGGAGAGGGCGAAAGCAAAGGCCACCGAAAATCCCACATAGCCCATGTAGAGCATGGGCGGATGGTAGACAAGCCCCGGATCCTGCAACAGCGGGTTAAGGTCGCGCCCTTCCTGCGCCGCCGGAAACAGGCGGTCAAAGGGGTTGGAAGTAAGCAGGATGAATAGGAGAAACCCCAGGGCAACAAGGGCTAGAACGCCCAGCACCCGCGCCACGATGGGATCGGGCAGTCGTCTTGAAAACAGGGCGACCGCAGCTGTCCAGCCGGTCAACATCAACCCCCAAAGCAGGAGCGATCCCTCGTGGCCGCCCCACACGGCCGAAAACTGATATTGCACAGGCAGCTTGGAATTGGAGTGCTCGCTGACATAGAGGACAGAAAAATCATTGTGCAGAAATGCCCAAGCAAGACAGGCAAAGGCAACAGCCACCGAGAGAAATAGCATCAGCGCCATGGGTCGCGCCAGTCCAATCCAAACGGCCACGCCTTTCTGCGCCCCCACGAGTGAGAAGAATGCCAACGATGCAGACAGAACCAGTGCAAGAATCAGTGAAAAGTGTCCAAGTTCAGGAATCATCCAGTGCCTTCAACGTCGCGATTTACAGGAAAGTCCGTAAGTGTACATCAGCCGGGAATATAATGGCCTTTTCAGGTCAACAGCCCTATTGAACGCCAGGAGGTTGTCATGTTCAAGCATATCCTCATCCCCACTGATGGCTCTGAGCTGTCTCGCAAAGCCGTAGCCGGCGGCCTTGAAATCGCCAAGGCCCTGGGCGCGCGGGTCACCGCTTACACTTGCGTGGTGGAATACCTACCCATGACCGAGTTTGCGGTGGACACACCCCAAAGCGTCATGGATCAGATCGAAGCCGAAGCAGACCAACATCTCAAGCAATTTGCCCAGGATGCCCTGGCTGCCGGCGTGGCGTTCGACACCGCCAAAAGTACCGAGTTTTCACCCTACACGGGCATCATCAACACCGCCCGCGAAAAGGGTTGCGACCTGATCATGATGGCTTCCCACGGCCGTCGTGGCCTGGCCGGATTGCTGCTGGGCAGCGAAACCCAGAAGGTGCTGACCCACTCTGAAATACCGGTGCTGGTGTACCGCTAGGTTATTGCTGAATAGCGCCCGGAGGCATGGCGGGTACGGCGCGCCATGGTTCCGGACATTGCGGAACATACGGATAGTACCCCCGAGCGGACTCGCAATAAAACCAACTCTGGTTTTGTTGGGTCGACCCGAGATAGGTGGTGCTCTGCGGTGATACCGGAGGGCCGGGTTGCGTCACCACGACCGTGGCGGGGTACGGATTGTAGTAGCTGTAGCCTACTCCCCAAGGATAGGGGTTGTAGTACAGGGGATCTGCCGCCAGCGCCCAGGCAGCGGCACCGACGCCCAATCCCAACCCGAGCCCCCAGCCCCAATCACCCCGATACCAGGGCCCACCGCCCCAATACCGGCCACCACCCCAACCTTCGCCGCCCCAACGTCCACCACCCCAACGTCCACCGCCATAACCGCCATAGCCGCCATAGCCGCGATAGCCCCCCCCTCCGGCGTAATGCCCGCCGCCTCCGCCATAACCACCATGCCCCCCCCCACCTGCGTGCCCGCCTCCCCCGCCATGTCCTCCGTCAGCAACTGCGGAATGCGACACCCCCACGCCAAAGACGAACAGCAGCAGGAGCATAAACTTTCGGTAGGAAAAGGGTGCGTGCTTCATGACAGCCTCCAAAGAAAGGGGGTTGGCTCTCAATAATTCTGGCAGGGGCCGCCGTGACCCATCATGCCATGCCCCCCCCAGCCTTCATGACCACTCCAACCTTCCTCATACGACTGCTGCCAGTAGAGGTCGAAAATGGTTTTCTGGTTGGGGTCGAGTGCATCGTAGAAGGTCTTGGTGCTGGCCTGGGCCGCTTCCAGCAACGCCACATGATCCTGCATGCGCTTGATTTCCATGCGCATATGCTCAAGACCATGGGCCATGCGGTCTGGCGTGCTCATGTTGGCGTGTGCAGGATCGCCCATGAACCCCTGTTTCATGTGCGCCTCGCGCCAGTGATTGATTCTTTCTGACTGGGACTTGGCATTGTTCAGGACTGCTCCAGACCACACATCCCAGGCCTGTTTCTGGGACCCCGTCAGGTTCAGCTTGGTTTTGAGTTCGTCGAGCATACGCTGGGTATGTTGCGCCCAATTGATGGGAGGGCGTGCCGCGCCTGTCCAGCTTTCCTGTGGCGATCCGGGAGAAGGGGGTGGCGCATCGGCCGCAAAGAGGACGCCTGCCTGCAACAACAGGCTACTGCCAGCGATGAGGAATATCCATTTGATCGGGTTAGTACGCATCTTGAGCTCCTGTATAACAAGGGATGAGTATTGATTATTGCAGTAAAGACAACCGATGAAGGGGGTTGGTTTCAGGGATCATATGTAACAAAGTGATACAAAACGGCTATTTGAGCGCATCCACGGATTTGAGTTGTTGACGCAAGACAAACTTCTGGATCTTCCCGGTCGCCGTCTTCGGAATCGGGCCGAAGACCACTTCGCGCGGCACCTTGTAGCGGGCCAGCCGGGACCGGCAATGCTCGAGAATGCTATCGCTGGTGGTCATAGCACCTTCCTTGAGTTCCACGAAGGCACAGGGTACTTCACCCCATTTTTCATCTGGTTTTGCAATGATCGCCGCCACCAGCACATCGGGATGACGATAGAGGACATCCTCCACTTCCAGGGATGAAATGTTCTCTCCTCCCGAGATGATGATGTCCTTGCTGCGATCCTTGATCTTCACATAACCATCCGGCTCGACCACGGCAAGATCGCCAGAATGAAACCAGCCGCCAGCAAACGCCTCTTCGGTGGCCGTGGGATTTTTGAGGTAGCCTTTCATGACGATGTTTCCGCGAAACATGATCTCCCCCATGGTCTCACCATCAGCCGGCACGGGGTTCATGGTTGCCGGATCAAGTACCGTCATGGCTTCCTCCATCAGGTTGGGCACTCCCTGGCGACCATTAAGCTGCGCGCGCTCGGCAAGCGGCAACCGCTCCCAGGATTCATGCTTGACACATACGGCGGCCGGCCCGTAGGTTTCGGTGAGCCCGTACACATGGGTAATGCTGATGCCCAGTTTTTCCATACCCTCGATGATGGCAGCAGGCGGGGCTGCACCGGCAATTAGTGCGGACACCGGATGGCCCAGGCCCTGGGGGATGAAATGGGCGGCGTTGATAAGCATGCCGTGCACGATGGGAGCGCCACAAAAATGGGTGACCCGGTGCTGCCGGATCAATGCAAAGATCATCTGGGGATCCACCTTTCTCAGGCAGACATTGACACCACTAACGGCGGCCATGGTCCAGGGGAAGCACCAGCCGTTGCAATGGAACATGGGCAGGGTCCACAGATAAACCGCGTGGTTGGGCATGCCCCAGCACAGAATATTGGCCACGGCATTGAGATAAGCGCCCCGATGGTGATACACCACCCCC
>JAJZHC010000149.1 GCA_021804705.1 Pseudomonadota bacterium | reverse complement strand
TCCTGATGGTCACGCTATTATCACTGGTGATTACCGTGGACCATACTTTCAATGCCATATGGGGCACGGCCCCCAAGCGTCCCTGGCCTTCGCGTTTGCTGATTTACGCCGTACTGATTCTGGTGGGACCGCTGCTGTTGGGGCTGGGATTATGGGGCACCAGTCTCGTGGTCAGTACGTCCATGGGCTGGGTCGGGGAAGGCACGCGGGCCACGCATGGTGCGCTGAAGGTGCTCTCGGTGCTGGTGCTGGCTGCGGGCTTGGCGCTGGCTTACTACAAGGTGCCCGGGCGTCCGGTCAAGGGACGGCATGCCTTGCTGGGGGGCGTGCTGGCTTCGTTGGGGTTTGAGGTCATGAAAAACGGGTTCACCCTGTTCATCACCCACTTTTCCACCTATACGCTGGTGTATGGCGCTTTTGCCGCCTTCCCGATCTTTCTGCTGTGGATTCACCTGTCCTGGGCCGTGGTGCTGTTCTGTGCCGTACTGACGGCCAGTTTTCCGTTGTGGCGGCACCAGGCCTGGCGCGTGGCCGAGACCGAACCTCAGCCCGAGCAGCGGTTCTAGGCCAGTCTTTCCTGTACTCGAGCCAGCACTGCCGCAAGGGGCAACTTCTCGGCGCTGGCATCGCGCCGACCCTGTATTTCCACCAGCCCTTCCTTCAACCCGCGCTCGCCCACCACGATGCGCAGCGGAATGCCAATCAGTTCCTGGTCGGCCAGCATCACGCCCATGCGTTCGTCCCGATCGTCGAACAGCACGTCGATGCCGGATTCGGTCAATGCGGCATACAGGGAAGTCGTGGCCTCCTGCACCAGCGCGCTTTTGTTGAGGCCAATGGCGATGAGGGACACCTGGAACGGCGCCATGGCAGGCGGAAACACGATGCCGCGCTCGTCGTAATGTTGTTCGATGGCAGCGGCCACGATGCGGCTGACGCCGATGCCATAGCAGCCCATTTCGGTCACGCGCGATTGTCCGGCTTCGTCCAGGTAGGTGATGGACATGGCTTCGGAATATTTGGTACGCAACTGAAAGACGTGACCCACTTCGATGCCGCGACACAGGTCGAGCGTGCCCTGGCCGTCAGGAGAAGGGTCACCGACCACCACGTTGCGCAGGTCGGCCACTTGCACGGGCTCGGGCAGGTCGCGCCCAAAGTTGGCATGGGTGAAATGGAAGCCCGCTTCGTTGGCGCCGCACACAAAATCGGACAACACTGCGGCAGCACGGTCCACGATGACGGCAATGACCTCGTTCTTGAGGCCCACCGGGCCCAGGTAGCCCTTGACGGGGCCCAGCAGCGACTGGATTTCCGCGTCGCTGGCCAGGCGCATGCCCTCGACCAGCTTGCCCGCCTTGACCTCGTTGAGTTCATGGTCGCCCCGCAACAACAGCAGGTAAGGCTTGCCTGTTTCTGACATCACCAGCAGGGACTTCATCACCTGGTGCAGCGGCACCCCCAATAACTGTGCCACATCAGGACAGCTGGTGGTTTGGGGGGTTGCCACCTTTTGCAGGTTGCCGGTCGGTGCGCCGCGGGGCGTGTCGGGGGCCACGGCCTCGGCCAGTTCGATGTTGGCGGCATAGTTCGATTGCGGGCAATAAGCGATGGCATCCTCACCCGAGTCAGCCAGCACATGAAATTCATGCGAGCCAGAGCCACCGATGGCACCGGTATCCGCCGCCACGGCCCTGAATTTCAGCCCCAGCCGCGTAAAGATCCTGGAATAGGTCGCCACCATGAGGGCGTAGGTTTGTTCCAGGCTGGCCAGATCGGTGTGAAAGGAATAGGCGTCCTTCATCACGAATTCGCGCGCGCGCATCACGCCAAAACGGGGGCGGATTTCATCACGGAACTTGGTCTGGATCTGGTAGAAGTTGAGCGGCAGCTGGCGATAGCTGCGAATTTCGCGACGCGCCACGTCCGAGATCACTTCCTCATGGGTGGGGCCAAAACAGAAGTCGCGTTCATGGCGATCCTTGATCTTCAGCATCTGGGGGCCAAACTTGTCCCAGCGGCCGGTCTCCTGCCAGAGTTCGGCGGGAATGACGGCTGGCATCAATACTTCGAGGGCCCCGCTGCGATTCATTTCTTCCCGCACTACGGCCTCCACCTTGCGCAGCACGCGCAGCCCCAGGGGCATCCATGTGTATAGCCCGCTACCCAGGCGGCGAATGAATCCGGCACGCAGCATCAGGCGATGACTGACCAGTTCGGCTTCGGCAGGCGCTTCCTTGAGAGTGGAGAGAAAAAATTGGGAGAGGCGCATGGTCTGGTCTGTTCGAAAAGTAAAATGAAACCGTGATTCTAGCCCAGTTCGCCCTGCCGCCGGCACCGGATAATCGGCTTTGGCGTGTTACAGGGAGGAGGTCGCCGCCGTGGCACCAACATTCTTGCCAATCATGGGGCTGCTCCTGCTGCTCTGGGGCTGTGCCGAAAGCGGGCAGCAGCCGCGTTCTGCAGCGCAGGCCCCTGCCATTTCTGCAGCGGCACTGCCTGCCCCCGTTCGCCAGTTGCCCCTGGTGGTGCTTCATTCCAAGCCCGAACTGCAACTGCTCACCAAAGGCAGGAAGCTGGCGCTGCATTCCCCCGAAGACTTTGTCCTGCAATCGCGCCACCTCGAGAAAAACCTGAACCTGGACCACGCGGCGTGGGTGTTCGTCGGCTATGGGGTGACCGTGCCCGCCCTGGGCTGGGACAGTTATCAAAACAGGGACATGCACGGCAAGACGGTGGTCATGCTCTCGGGTGCCCCCCCAATTCCCGATGGGCTCCAGGTATCCTCCCAGTCCTTGCTGAGCCATCCAGTGGCCCTTAATCTGGGACATTGGCGCAGTAAATTTGAAAATGCCGAGCGTCATGGCGCAGCGATGGCCATCATCCTGCATGACCCCAAGGTAGAGGGGGTGAGCTATGAAGAACTTTCTGAATTTCAGGAAATGGTGATGGTGGCTCCAGCTGCTGCAGGTGACACGATGGTAGCCTTTGGCTGGATGCCAGAAGCCCGGGTAGCGGGGTGGCTGAAACGGGCGGGCATACGTTGGGACACGCTCAAACGCCAGGCGGGCTCTGCCCATTTCAGTCCGTCCGATCTTCCCGTGACAAGCCACCTGCAAATGACCAATCGCTGGCGCGACATGGAGGTCAGCGTGCCGCAGTGACGCGTGGGTTATCCCAGCAGGACGAGGTTGTCCCGGTGGATCAGTTCTTCTTCATCGATGTAGCCCAAGGCGGCCTCAATGGCTTCGGAGGGCTTCTTCAGAATCTTTGCAGTGTCGGTAGCGTTGTAATTGATGAGGCCACGTGCAATTTCGTGGCCTTGGTCATCGAGGCAGCGCACCAGTTCGCCGCGTTCAAAGTGGCCCGAAACAGCGATGACGCCGATGGGCAAGAGGCTTTTGCCATCGCGGATCAAGGCGCGCACGGCCCCCGCGTCCAGTGTCAGCTGCCCCTTGATTTGCAGGTGATCGGCCAGCCACTGTTTCTTTGCGGTCAGAGTTTGCGTGGCTGCGGTGAGCTGGGTTCCAATCCGCTCACCCTGGGCCAGACGCTCCAGGACGCGTGCCTCGTGACCCGAGACGATGGCTGTATGCGCGCCGCTCCGGGCGGCGCGTTTGGCTGCCGTGACTTTGGTGATCATGCCACCTCGGCCCACGCTGCTGCCCACGCCCCCCGCCATTTCTTCCAGATGCGGATCACCCGCCTGCGCATTTTCCACTAGTTGTGCTGCCGGATCGCGACGGGGGTCGGCAGTGAAAAGACCCGGCTGGTCGGTGAGGATGATCAGGCCATCGGCCTCGATGAGGTTGGTGACGAGGGCACCCAGGGTGTCGTTGTCCCCCACGCGAATTTCGTCGGTGGCCACCGTGTCATTTTCGTTGATGATGGGAACGACATCCAACTGCAGCAGGGTTCGCAGCGTGGAACGGGCATTAAGGTAGCGTGTGCGCGCAGCCAGATCCTCGTGGGTCAGCAGG
>JAJZHC010000148.1 GCA_021804705.1 Pseudomonadota bacterium | reverse complement strand
ACCGATGGGTGGTGGCGGATCAGGATTGATGGGGACGCTTGCCACAGGTGCCGCATTGGGTGCCGGGATGGTGGCGGGTGAAGCGCTGGCGCATCGGCTGGTGGATGGTCCTGAGCGCGGCGCCATGGATCGCCCGCAAGGCCCCATGGGCAGCAACGACATGGGCAACAGCGACATGGGCGGCCAGGATTTTGGGGTTTCCGACTCAGGCTCCTGGGATTCGGGAGGCGGAGATTCGGGCTCGGACTGGACCTAAACCACGCAGGAGGCTGATATCATGGCTAAAAAAACAAAGCTGCTCCAGATCGGCATTTCTGAGGCAGATCGCAAGGCCATTTCGCAGGGATTGAGCCGCTTGCTGGCCGATACTTATACCTTATATCTCACCACCCACAATTTTCACTGGAATGTGACAGGTCCCCAGTTCAATACCCTGCATACCATGTTCATGGGGCAATACACCGAACTCTGGAATGCCGTGGACCCGATTGCGGAACGGATTCGTGCCCTTGGTTTTCCGTCCCCTGGTTCTTACGCGGCTTTTGGCAAGCTGAGCGTGCTTCCTGACGCACCGGCAACACCCCCCAAGGCCCAGCGCATGGTGGAAATGCTGGCCACTGGCCATGAGCGGGTCGCGGCAACCGCACGCGAAGTTTTCAAGCTGGCCGATGCTGCTGATGACCAGCCTACGGCCGATTTGCTGACGCAGCGCATGGATATTCACGAAAAAACGGCCTGGATGTTGCGAGCCCTGTTGGAGACATGATCCCGGGGCTGGTTCTGATCCTGTTATGGCAGGGAGCAGGGGAGCTGGTTTCCCACTTTTTCCTGCCGCATATTCCAGGGCCGGTGGTTGGGCTCGTTTTATTACTGTGTTTTCTTTCAGTACGCGACAGGGTGCCGGATTCCATGGCCCTGGTATCGGACGCCTTCAGCCAGCATCTGGGCCTCTTGTTCGTGCCCGCCGCCACCGGCGTCATCCTGTTTCTTCCCCAGTTAAGGCAACATGCCCTGGCCGTGATCGTGGCCCTGTTGGCCAGTGTACTGCTGACCGTGGCCGTCACTGCACTGGTGTTGAAGCTGGTCGGCCCTGGAGGAGAAGGTGAATAAAAGGCTGCCGATCCAGGAAATCTGGGTTTACCTGTCGGGTAGCCCGTTATTGGCGCTGATCCTGACCTTGGCAGCCTACCAGATCGGCTATGCCCTATACATGCGCAGCCAGCGCAATCCCCTCGTCAATCCGGTGGCCATTGCGGTGCTGCTCGTCGCGGTCTGTCTGGAGGCATTGGACATGCCCTATGCCAAATATTTCGAGGGGGCCCAGTTCGTGCACTTCCTGCTGGGTACGGCCACGGTATCGCTTGCCATTCCCATTTACCGCGGCTTGAATGGACTCCGTGGGCGGGTGTTTCCACTCTTGCTGGCCCTGGTGGCCGGAGGACTCACCTCCATTCTCAGCGCGGTGGGCATTGCGCATTGGCTAGGCGCAGACCATGCCATCGTGGGTGCCATGGTCTCCAAGTCGGTGACGGCCCCCATTGCCATGGGCATTGCCGAGCGCCTGGGGTACTCACCCACCCTGACCGCAGTATTTGCGGTCATCACCGGAATCCTTGGCGCCATGCTGGCGTCCTTCGTGCTGGACGGGTTGGGGCTGAAAGTCTGGTGGCAACGCGGTTTTGCCATTGGGGTTGCGGCCCATGGCCTGGGCACCTCCCGCGCCTTCAGCGTGCATCCCGAAGCCGGAACCTATGCCAGCCTCGCCATGGGGTTGCATGGCATTCTGGGTGCCGTAGCCATCCCGTTGCTGGCGGGTTATATTCCCACTTTCTGATTTTTCCCTGTGACCATGGATACCTCTTTGCTGACCCAGGGCATCCAGCTTGCGCTGGCTCCTGTGTTTCTGTTGACCGCCGTGGCCAATCTGGTGTCTGCCCTGACGCAACGCCTGTCGCGCGTGGTGGATCGCTCGCGCTTTCTACAGGATAGACTGCAAGAGGTGGATGGCCATACGGTCTCCCAGCTGGCTGCTTTTGAGACCGAGTTGCGGCAACTCGCCACGCGGGGCTGGCTGATCAACATTTCCATGGCCTTCGTGGTGATCTGCGGGGTCATGATTGGACTGACCGTGCTGGAGATTTTTCTGGCCGAAACCAGTTCCGGCAAATTGCAACTCAACCATGTGGTGCTCAGCACCTTCGTGAGCGGTATTGGTTCGTTCCTGCTGGCGTTGGTGTTGCTGCTGACGGAAGTGATGGTGGCTTCCTACTCCATTCGCTGGAAGCACATCAGTCGCTGATCCGTCAGCCGTCTTCTCCCTGCTCAGTGGCTCAAGCTTGCCACGCCAGCTGCGCAAGCCACTTCATCCTGAGAGCCCGTTCCACCCGAACAACCGATGGCACCAATCAGTTTTCCGTCTTTCACAATGGGAATACCTCCACGTGAAGCAATGACGCCGTCCAGGGTGGCAACATAGGCGCTGCCGTTGAGTTGGATGGCATTTTCGAACGCCTTGGTCTCCCGGCGAAACGAGGCTGCAGCCCGGGCCTTGTGCTCGGAGATGCTGATGGAAGCGAGCTGGGCACCATCCATGCGTTCGAAGGCCACCAGATTGCCACCCGAGTCCACCACGGCGATGTTGAGATTCCAGTGGTGCGAGGTGGCTTCTGCAGCAGCGGCCTTCAGGGCCTGCTGTGCCAGCGCCAGGGAAATCGGCGCGCCATAGGGAATATCAAAGGGCATTTTTTCCGGGACGTTATCCAGAGGATTGGCTGCGCGTGCCGACATCATGGGCAGGGACAGCAGGAGTGCGGTCAAGGTAATGAGTTGGCGTGTCTTGATCATGAAAAAAACCTCCGGTCAGGGTTGTGTGGTGGAGACGCGAAAAATGGCGCCATTCCAGTCGTCGGAAACCAGCAGAGAACCATCCTTATACACTTCCACGTCGGCGGGGCGGCCCCAGAACGTGTTGTCACCTTGCAGCCATCCCGTGACAAAGGGTTCCAGCACAAGCGCGTGACCCTGGTCATCGAGGACGACGCGGGTGACGTCAAAACCGGTTTTCTGTGACCGGTTCCATGAGCCGTGATCGGCAATGAAGATGTTGTTGCGGTATTGCGCCGGAAACTGCGTACCGGTGTAAAAACGCATGCCTAGTGAAGCCACATGGGGCCCGAGATTGAGCACGGGTTGCGCGTATCCGGCGCAGGAATGTCCCGCCCCGAATTGCGGGTCGGGCAGATTACCCTGGTGGCAGTAAGGAAACCCGAAGTCCTGGCCGTTTTGGCTCAAACGGTTGAGCGTGTCGTTGGGCAGGTCGTCGCTCAACCAATCCCGGGCCAGGTGCGTAAACCAGAGTTCGTGGGTGACCGGGTGAAAAGCCATCCCGACCGTATTACGAACGCCGTGGGCCACCACTTCAAGCGTGTTGGTCTTGAGATCCAGGCGATTGATGGTGGCGTGCGTTGGAGGCGGCAGGAGAATGTTGCCTGGCGAGCCGATGCCAAAGTAGAGGTAGCGACCATCGGGACTAATGGTCAGAAACTTCCAGCCATGGGGTTCATCCTTGGGCAATGCATCGTAGATCACGACCGGCGCTGGCGGATGCTCGAGTTGCTCCTCAATATGGTCAAAGCGCAGGATTCGCGATACCTCGGCAACATACAGGGTGCCATCGCGAAAGGCCACGCCGTTGGGGCGATGCAAATCACTGGCGATGACCTTGACCTCACGATGGTCGCCCCGGTCTACCACGGCATACACCTTGCCGACAAAACGTGAGCCCACGAATACGGTACCCGCGGGCGAGATGGTCATGGAGCGTCCGTTAGGCAGGCCGGTGGCCCACAGCTCCACCCTGAATCCCGCCGGGGCCTTGAGCAGGGCAACAGGAATCTTGTCGGCAGGCGTTGCCTCCAGTTTGGCAGCATGGGGAACGAGGGTGTTGGCTTGCGGCGGGTATGGCGCGGCGGGTTGGGTGTCAG
>JAJZHC010000147.1 GCA_021804705.1 Pseudomonadota bacterium | reverse complement strand
TGCGTTCCGGGGTACTTACCTCTGTCCACGCCTTCGCTTCCGATCCTCGCCGCGGTATTTTTGTGCTGGTGTTTCTGGCGCTCGTCATCGGCGGGTCGCTCACCCTGTTTGCCTGGCGCGCCCCGGCAGTCAAGGAAGGCGGGCAGTTCAAGCTGATTTCGCGAGAATCGTTTTTGCTGCTCAACAACGTCCTGCTGGTGGTGGCCGCAGGCTCGGTGTTGCTGGGCACGATTTATCCGATGGTGATCGATGCCTTGAACCTTGGAAAACTGTCGGTGGGCCCGCCCTATTTCAACGCCGTGTTCGCCCCCATCATGATCCTGCTTCTGGTGCTCCTGCCCGTTGGCACCATCGCGCACTGGAAGCGTTCAGAACTGAAGCAGGTCTTTAAAACCGTCCGCGTGGACCTCGTCATTGCCGTGCTGGTGGGCGTTCTCGTGCCGATCCTGATGGGCAGTTTCTCACCACTCTCGGCCCTGGGCATCGCCGTGGCTACCTGGGTGGCGCTGGGCGTGGTGCGCCAGGTCTGGTCCTGGCGCAAGGTGCCGACGATTCCCCTGTGGTTTTGGGGGATGCAGACGGCCCATCTGGGCCTCGCGGTATTCGTGATTGGTGTGACGCTCATCAAGGGTTATGAGCTGGAACGGGATGTGCGAATGGGGCCTGGCGAGACCATCACCCTGGCGGGGACGACCTTCCGTCTGATTGGCGTGGAGCCGGTGCCGGGGCCCAACTACAACGCCATGCGCGGCACACTGACCTACAGCCGCAATGGCGAGATTCAGGGAAAACTGGAGCCGGAAAAGCGCACCTACTTCTCCTCGCCCATGCCCATGACGGAAGCTGCTATCCACTCCAGTGTGGACCGTGACCTGTACGTGTCGCTGGGGGAACCCCTGGACAATGGCGCCTGGAGTGTGCGGGTGTACTACAAGCCCTTCGTCAACTGGATTTGGGGAGGGTGCATCCTGATGGCCCTCGGAGGACTGCTGGCAGCCTCTGATCGGCGTTATCGCGTGCGTTCGTCCAAAGAGCGCAAGGGCGCAGCATGAAGCGTTTCAATCCCTGGTTTCTCCTGCCACTACTGGCGTTTGCCGGACTGGTGGCCTTCATGGCAGTGGGGCTCAATCGCGACCCGCATCTAGTGCCCTCGCCACTCATCAACCATCCGGCCCCCAATTTCCAGTTGCCCCAGTTGCAGGCAACGGGCAAGACCTTCACCCCCGCAGCCTTCAAGGGGCAGGTGTGGATGCTCAATGTATGGGCGTCCTGGTGCGTCTCCTGTCGTGAGGAACATCCCGTCCTGCTGAGATTTTCGCGCACGCATCGGGTACCGCTGGTAGGCCTGGATTACAAGGATCAGCCTGCCGATGCCCTGAAATGGCTGAATGATTATGGTGATCCCTATACGCTCACGGCTGTGGATGCCGATGGTCGTGTGGGCATCGATTACGGCGTGTATGGCGTTCCTGAAACCTACGTCATCGACAAGGCTGGCGTGATTCGCTACAAGCAGATCGGTCCTGTGACGCCCGAAGCCCTGCAACAGACCATTTTGCCGTTGATTGCGGAGTTGCAAAAATGAAGCGATGGATGCTGCTGGCGCTGTTGTGCCTCCCCCTGGCGCTGCATGCCACCGAAGCCAAACCTTTGGCTGAAGATGAGGTGGTGGAGCAGCGCCTGATCAAGATCGCTGAGGAAATGCGTTGCCTCGTGTGTCAGAACGAATCCCTGGCTGGATCGCGTGCTGATCTTGCCGAAGATTTACGACGCGAGATTCGGGCGCAAATCCGGCAAGGAAAATCCGACCAGGAGGTGATGGAATTCATGGTGACGCGCTACGGGGATTTTGTGCGTTATCGGCCCCCGGTCAAACCCACGACATGGCTGTTGTGGTTTGGACCATTCCTGCTGCTTGTCGCGGCCGTGGGGCTGTTGGTGCGCGTGCTGCGTCGACGCAACCGATTAAGCCCCGAAACACCGCTCACTGCCGAACAAAAACAACAAGCCGAAGCGCTGCTGCGCGATAAATCATGACTTCATTTCTGATAGCTGCGGGCCTCCTGCTCGCCCTGGTCCTGGCCGTCCTGTTCTTTTTCCTGTTCCGCCGGCGCGCTGATGTGAGCGACAACCGCAAGGCCCTCAATGCAGCGGTTTACCGTGACCAGTTGGTGGAGCTCGATGCCGAGCGTCGTGAGGGCAGCCTGGAAGATGCGGACTATGCGCAGGCGCGCGATGAGGTTCAGCGCCGCCTGCTGGAGGATACTGCCGTTTCCCCCGAGGTGACGGATTACACCCATGGGCGAAAAGTGGCCATTGCCATCCTCTTGGCCATTCCGCTGGCGGTTGTCGGACTCTATGCCTGGCACGGCCAGAGCGACGCGCTCAATCCGCAGCAACAGCAGGCCATGGAACCAAAAATCGAGGCCATGGTGGCTTCGCTGGCCGCCAAACTGGCTGCCAATCCTGATAATCCGGAAGGGTGGGCCATGCTGGCGCGCTCCTACATGAATCTCGATCGGCCTAAAGACGCTTTGCAGGCGTTTGCCCATCTGACCCAGCAGCTCAAGGACGATCCGCAACTGATGGTGGATTACGCCGAGGCGCTGGCTTCGTCAGGCCAGGATCAGGGGATGGTGCAGGCACGCACCTGGGTGGAGAAGGCGCTCGCTCTCGAGCCCGGCAATCCCAAGGGGTTGTTCCTGTCGGGGGGCTTTGCCTTTGCGGACAAAAACTATCGCAAGGCGGCTGCCGTTTGGGAAAAGCTGATGCCGCTGCTCGAACCGGGTTCGCAAGACGCCAATTTCGTTCTGGAAAATCTCAACCGGGCTCGTGCCCAGGTCAAGCTGCCGCCGTTTGCCGCAGACCGGTTTCAACAAGCCACGGGCCCCACTACGCCCCAGGCCAGCAATGCATCCAGCGCGCTGGCCGGCAACGTAGTGCTGGACCCGGCCCTCAAGGACAAGGCTGCACCCACCGACACTGTGTTTGTTTTTGCCCGTGCCGTTCAAGGGCCGCGCATGCCGCTGGCCGTCCTGAAAACCACGGTCAGCCAGTTGCCGCTGGCGTTTGAACTGACCGACGCCATGGCCATGAGCCCGCAATTCAACCTGTCCTCAGCCAGTCTGGTGAGGGTGGAGGTGCGGGTATCGAAGTCGGGAAGTGCCACGCCGGGCAGTGGGGACCTCGTAGGTGCCAGCTTGCCGGTCAAACCAGGTACGCGCGGCATCGAGGTCCATATCAGCCAGGTCCAACCCTGAGCGCAAGGTGCCGGATTGGCACCTTGATGGTCAGGGCTTGAGCGTCTTGGCCGCTTGCTGCGCCTGGTCCACAGCGGACTTGGCTTCGGGCGGCATGTAATTCTCGTCGTGTTTTGCCAGTACTTCGGTGGCCATGAACTGGCCATCGCTGCCTATCTTGCCCTGGGCCACCATGCCACGGCCCTCCTTGAACAGATCCGGCAGGATGCCGCTGAAAGTGACGGGAACTTCCCTGGCCGTATCGGTCACCACAAAGTGTGCGGTGATGCCGTCGCGTGTCAGCGAGCCGGTCTTGACCAGGCCCCCGATCCGGAAGGGTTTGTTTTTGGGCGCCTCGCCATTGGCAATCTGCGTGGGTGTATAGAAGAACACCAGGTTGCTGCGGAAGGCATTGAGGACCAGCGCAGCGGCGATACCCAGCACTGCCAGCGCTCCGATGATCAGGAACATTCGTTTGTGACGCGGTTTCATCATGCCAACTCCTTGCGCGGCAGCCGGGCCAGAATGGCGCGACGCCGATGTTTCAGCATCCAGACCTCAAGTACCATGCCCAGCGCACAGGCGCCGACGCTGCCCCAGACATAAAAGGCATAGCCACCCATCGCCAGAAATTCGCTCATGCTATTCCATTGCATTTTTTTTCACCCATTCGCTGGTCAATTCGCGTTCCAGAATAATGCAGCGTACCCGCATCAGGGTCACTGCGATGGTATAGGCCCAAAA
>JAJZHC010000146.1 GCA_021804705.1 Pseudomonadota bacterium | reverse complement strand
CGCGCCCTCACCGATGTTGGCGCCCGGCGCCAGACCCAACCCGCCTACCAGCCCGGCAATTTCATCCGAGAGGATGTCGCCAAAAAGATTGGTGGTCAGAATCACATCAAACTGGCCGGGGTCGAGCACCAGTTGCATGGCGCAGGCATCCACGATGCGCTCGTCGATGGTCAGGCGGTCGGCGTATTCCTTGCCTACTTCCAGCGCCGTTTCCAGGAAGATGCCTGTGAGCGCCTTGAGAATATTGGCCTTGTGCACGATGGTGACTTTTTTGCGGTCATTCCTGACGGCATATTCGAAGGCGTAGCGGGCAATGCGCCGGCTGCCGGCGCGCGTATTCACCCCTGAGGAAATGGCGGCTCCGTGGGGGTCATTGTCGATGGGAATGTAGTGATCGAAGCCCACATAGAGCCCTTCCAGGTTTTCGCGCACCAACACGATGTCCACGCCCTCATAGCGCCCGCCGGGAATCAGGGTCTGGGCCGGGCGGACGTTGGCGTAGAGTTTGAATTCTTCACGCAGGCGCACGTTGATGGAGCGAAACCCGCCGCCCACGGGGGTGGTCAGGGGCCCCTTGAGGGCAAGGCCCGTGCGCCGGATGCTGGCCAGGGTGGCTTCAGGCAACGGGTCGAGGGATTCAGCCACGGCAGCCATGCCGGCCTTCTGCACATCCCAGGCCAGCGGGGCGCCGACGGCCTCCAGCACGGCGACCACGGATTTGACGATTTCGGGACCGATTCCGTCACCGGGAATCAGCGTTGCGGGAATGGCGTCCTGATAGGCGCTGCTCATGAATGGACCCTCTTGGATTGAACAAAAACGCGCGTGCCGACGGGCGACTGCGGTGCACCCGAGAGGATACGCCTTGTGGCGCGGCTTGCCAAAAAAAGCTTGCACTCTTCCAATAATCAGGTATAGTGGCGGGCTATTGCAGTGCAACATGCATTGCTTGAGTTGTCTCTGACCTTCTTGATTCGATTCGTCGAATATCCTGCTCGCCGGTTAGTGACATTGCGCCGGCGGCTTATCATCCCGCTGAAATCATTATCTGCCAGTCGATGGCCTTTCCTGGTCGACGCTGTGCCGTGTGTGCGCTTTTGCCCATTGATTTTTACTGGAAAACACCACTAGACATGACAAACGAACTTCGCTTCGATCAGCTGCAATTGGATCCCCGCATCGTCACCGCCGTGACCGAGGCGGGCTACGTCACTGCCACGCCCGTCCAGGCCCAGGCTATTCCCGCCTTGCTCTCGGGCGCCGACCTCATGGTCTCGTCGCGCACGGGCTCGGGAAAAACCGCAGCCTTCATGCTGCCTGCCCTACACCGCATCGCTACCCAGCCCAGCACCGGCCGCGGCCCGCGCATGCTGGTTTTAAGCCCCACGCGCGAACTGGCCAACCAGATTACCGAGGCTACCAAGAAATATGGTCGCCATCTCAAACAGGTGCGTACGGTCTCGATTCTGGGCGGCATGCCCTATCCCGTGCAGAACCGCATGCTCGCCAAACCCTACGACATCCTGGTGGCAACGCCCGGACGCCTGATCGACCAGATGGAACATGGCCGCATCGACCTGTCGCAGCTCGAGATGCTGGTGCTGGACGAAGCCGATCGCATGCTCGACATGGGTTTCATCGAGGACGTGGAGCGCATCGCTGCCGCAACCCCGGCCACGCGCCAGACCCTGCTGTTCTCGGCCACCATGGACAAGGAAATCGTGCGCTTGTCGCGCGACCTGCTGCGTGACCCCGTGCGCATCGAAGCCACCAACATCAAGGAATCGCACGAGAACATCGACCAGCGCTTGCATTATGTGGACGACATGGCGCACAAAAACCGCCTGCTGGCCCATCTGCTCACCGACGTGGACCTCAACCAGGCCATCATCTTTACTGCAACGAAGCGCGATGCCGATGTTCTGGCCAGCGACTTGAGTGGCATGGGCCATGCTGCTGCAGCCCTGCACGGCGACATGCATCAGGGCGCACGCAACCGCACCCTGGAAGGCTTGCGTCGCGGTCGTTTTCGTGTGCTGGTGGCCACCGATGTGGCGGCGCGCGGCATCGACGTGCCCGGCATCTCGCACGTCATCAACTACGACCTGCCCAAAATGGCCGAAGACTATGTGCACCGCATCGGCCGCACGGGTCGCGCCGGCAACAAGGGCATTGCCATTTCCCTGGCCAGCGGGCGCGATGCCCTGCATTTGCAGCGCATTGAGCGTTTTACCGGAAAGCCCATCCAGGTCCATACCATTGAGGGCTTTGAACCCAAGCGGCCTTTCCGCCCCAGTCGTCCCGCGCCAAAGGGTGGCAACCGGCATGGCAAACCCCAGGGAGCAGGAGGGGCGCGCCCCGCAGGCGTGGGCGCTCGTCCCCGCACCAATGCTGCAGCTCCTTGGGCCAAAGTCGACAAATCGTTTCAATCGCGCAAACGCATGGGTGGTTGAAGCAGGGGGTTTTTGGTAGGCTCCATTGATGGCCCTCCACACACAACCCAATGCCAGTAAGCCAGCATCCCGATGGTTGATCGGGTTGCTGGCTTTTGCATTAATGGTCACGCTGTTCAATCTGGGCCGCCTGCCCCTGTTCGACGAAGACGAGGGTGAGTACGCCGAAGTGGCCGTAGAGATGGCCCATAGCGGCGACTTCATTACGCCCACGCTCAACGGGCAGCCCTTCTTTGAAAAACCGATTCTGGCCTTCTGGCTTCAGGCGCCCCTAGTGCAGGTGTTTGGGGTGCATGCCTGGGTGTTTCGACTGCCCTCTGCCGTGGCCTGCCTGCTCTGGGTGGCGTTGCTGGTCCGCTTTGGAAAGCGCTACTTCGATCGTGAAACCGGTTGGCTGGCAGGCCTGTTCTGCGCCACTGCGCTGGGCGTCGTGGTGTCGGGAGAGGCGGCAGCCATGGACGGCGTGTTGAGCCTGCTCATCGCGGCAGCGGGGTTCGACATTTACCGGGTGTGGGCATCGGATGACCGCCACGCGCGCTGGCGGGTTTTTTTGTGGATGGCCCTGGGCTTTCTCGCCAAGGGCCCCATCGCCATCGCGGTACCGTTGCTGCTCAGTTTCATTTTCTATGCCACCCAGGGCAGTCTGGGGCGCTGGTGGCGTGCGGCTTTCAACCCCTTGGGGTGGGTGGTATTCCTGGCCGTTGCAAGCCCCTGGTATCTGCTTCAGTACCATTTGATGGGCCAGCCCTTCGTGGACTATTTCCTCTATCGCGAAAACCTGGGGCGCCTCACCGGCTCGCTGCAAGGCCATGGCGGCAGCCTGTTCTACTACATTCCGGTGCTGGTGTTGATCGTGCTGCCCCACACCAGCCTGTTGCTGCGTGCTGGTCGTGAAAGCCTGCGCCATCGCAGCGACGCCCTGACGCTATTTCTGATGCTGTGGTTTGCCGTGGTGTTCGGCCTCTTTACGCTGGCCAGCACCAAGCTTCCCCATTACCTGTTGATCGGCCTGACGCCGCTGTTCCTGTTGATGGCGCGCCATCGCGAGCGCCTGCGCTCGCCCGAGCTGACCCTGTTGCCGCTCATCCTGATGGGGGCCCTTGCCTTGGGGCTTCCAGCATGGGTAGCCCGAGCCGGGGAACGCAACAAAAGCCCCTACATCCACGAAATGCTGGCCCGCGCACCAGAGGTTTTCAGTACCGGGTACTGGGTGGGCATAGCCCTGGTGTCGGTGCTGCTACTGGTGTCGGTTGCAGTGATGCGCCGGTGCTGGCACCAGGAAGGTCGCGCATGGATGCTCTTGCCGCTGGCGGGGGTGGCCAGCAACCTGTTGCTGGCGATGGTGTTGATGCCTGCAGCTGCAGACCTGCAGCAGGCCCCCTTGGTGGAGGCCGCGCAGATTGCCCGGCAGCTTCGGCAGCCCGTCGTGGCGGACAACCGCATGCCCAGCTTTGCGGTGTACAGCGGACATCCCACCGAGAGTCGTCCTCCGCACGCGGGGGACCTGGTTTTTCTGCGCGCCGATCGCGAGGCAGAAATGCCG
>JAJZHC010000145.1 GCA_021804705.1 Pseudomonadota bacterium | reverse complement strand
GAAAGTTCTGAAATGCGGCGCTCAGGCGTGAGGCCCAGTTGCGACAGGACCATGTCCACCTTGTAGTGCTGGGCCCAGTCCTCCACGGCGACCACGCCCTGGGATACCACCTCAAACACGGTATCGGCATCGTTGAGCAAGGGTTCCTGGGGCACATAACCCACTTTCAGGCCGGGGGCTTTCCAGAGGATGCCATCATCGAGTCTTGACTCTTCCACAAGCACCTTGAGCAGGGTACTTTTGCCCCCGCCATTACGGCCAATGAGACCCACGCGCTCGGCCTCATCGACGATGAATTCCACATCATCGAGCAGCGGGTGGTGGCCAAAGGCCAGGAAAGCATGGGATAGCGTGAGCAAGGGCATGATGGGTGAATCGCTTAGAAAAATTCGTAGGCCACCCGCAAAATGACGGTTCGGTCGGGCGCCCCGTGGTTGATGCCGTAGAGCAGTGCCGTACTGTACTCCAGTTCATCCCCGTGGCCCAAGTGGCGCTCGCCGGAAAAGGCGGGGCCCAGCTGATGCGCGTCGTCTGCAGGACGGTAATAGGCCTCGATGCCGGGAACGATGGCGCTCTCGATCTTGTAGCCGGCACTGTAGGCCGAACGGAAATTGTATTTTCCGCTGGCTGGCCCTCCCAGATCCTTTTGCCAGATCAGGTTGAGGCGCTGGATGACGTGCCCGCTCTGCTTTTCCAGCAAGGGACCAAACTCCACGCCGTCCGGCAGCCCCGCCTGCTGGTTGTGGATATAGGAGGCCACGAACCCGGGATCCACCCAGTATTCGCCAGGAGCGGCCAGCTGGAAAGTGTTTTCGAATTCCTGACCCGACAGGCGCGTTCCCATGAGCGGATCGTGGCTGAATTCGCCCACATAGACCTCGGCTTTCCACCAGGAAGTGAAGGTATGTGCCACGGCCAGCTCGAAAGCGCCGACTCCATTGAGGGCGGCGCGGCCGTCGCTGAAACTGTAGCCGCGCAGTTCCACTTCCGACTGGCCCTGGGTGACATGAGGTGAATACACGATGAAATCGTCGTCTGCCTGTGCCGCGAAGGACAGTACTCCCAGCAGAAAAACGGCGACAACCCCCCCTGGCACGCACCGTGCCCGAAACCTTCCAGGAACAAAGCGCATGCTACATGGACCTCCTGCGAGGCCGGTACATCAGCGCCAGGATCACCAGCAGCGTTGCCAGGTAAAACACGATCTGAATTCCGGAGGGGCGCGCCGTATAACCCACCAGCACATGCAGCAGTTGTCCGGACAGGCTGTTCTGGTCCAGCAGGTGGTTTGTATTCCAGATGCCGTGGCCCAGTGCGGGCAACCAGCCGGCCTGATTGAGAAATCCGGCAGCCTGCGCCGAAAGTCCCGCTGCCAGGAACAGGATCAACCAGCTCGTCACGCTAAAGAAATGGCGCACGGGGATGCGCAACAGGCCCCGATACAACAGCACCCCAGCCAGCACGCCGGCGGCAATCCCCACCAGCGCCCCCATCCCCATGCCGGAAGATTCGGCCCCTCCCGCAGCGATGGCCCACAAAAACAGGACGGCCTCGGATCCCTCACGCATGACGGCCATGGCCGTCACCAGCAGCAACGCCGTCAACGGCTTGCTGCCGGACTCCACCTCTGCACCGACCGCATTGAGTTCGGCCCGCAGCTCACGCGCATGGGTTGCCATCCACACGTTGTGCCAGGTCAGCATCCCTACCGCCGTGAGCAGAATGCCCGCGTTGAGCAGCGCCTGGCCATCTCCGGATAGCAGGGAAGAGGCTGTGGATGCGAGGTAGGCCACGCCAGCCGCACCCAGCAGGCCGATCCCCACGCCGCCGCTGACCCAGCGGCCCCGATGGGCAATGCCGCGGCTCGCGCCCAGCACGATGGCAATGATCAGTGCCGCTTCCAGCACTTCGCGAAACAGGATGATGGCTGTGGCGAGCATGCTAATGCCCTCCCGTCGCAGGCTTGACGACGATGGCGCCCTTCATGTCGTGATTGAAATCATTAAAAAATTCGTAGCGCCCCGCTTCTACCGGGCCCACAAAGACCGACACTTCGCCATGGGCGGGAACCACCACTTCACGCGACAGGTCGTAGCTTTCGAATTCTGCCGGGATCGCATCCTGATTGCGAATCACGATCGGGGTGCGCACACCGGGTGCGATGACGAGCTCGCGCGGCTCGAACTGGGCGTTATGGATGGTGATGACGGGGGCACCCTCAGCGAATGCCACAGCCGACAGACAGAGCCCGATGCATAACGCCAGAACATTTTGCTTGTGATAAGCCAACAGCATGATCTCTTTAGCCTTTATCCTGGATTGAGTGAGTATGGGGCTATCATAAATGATAATCATTCTCATGTAAAGCCCCCAATTCGCCATCGTCAACCTGGAATTGATGCTAGTATTCGCCCGGGTCCCCGTAGTTAAATGGATATAACAGCCCCCTCCTAAGGGGCAGATGCAGGTTCGATTCCCGCCGGGGGCGCCAACATCAATCCGGGAAAGAAAACATGTGGCCTGTCGTGGAAGTCCTGCTGGGCATTTCAATGTTACTGATTTCCATGCTGATCCACAGTTTCGGCATGTATCAGGTCATGCACCGGTTTGAAGTCAACTGGCCCAACTACCTGAACGCCCGAAACGAGTTCCGCAGGCAGCTTTATTTCTTCTTCCTGGTAACGCTCATCCTGATGACCCACCTGACGGAAATCCTGATCATTGCCACCGTCCTCAGAACCGTGCATGCCTTGCCCGACTTTCGAACGGCATTCTATTTCGCAGGAGAAACCTACACTACCCTGGGTTATGGCGATGTGCTGCTGCCTCCTGGCTGGCGCCAGCTTTCCTTGTTCATTGCCATGTCCGGCCTGTTCACGTTTGGCTGGACCACGGGGGTACTGGTGCGCATCGTGGGCAAAACCTATGACGCGCAATTTGCGCACCTCGATCACCGCCGTCACGACGGTGAAACGCAACGCTCAGCCCGAACGCCGCACGCCAAATAATGCCACCAGGGCGGCCAGCATCAACGGCAGGCCGTTATGGACCCAGGACCCCTTCAGCCAGTCCAACCCGTTCCAGATGGGGTCGGAGAGCATCATGTCTCCGGCCACATAACCCAGCAGCGCCCCGCCCATGATCACGATGACGGGGTATCGCGTCATCAGGCGCATCAGCACGCTGCTGCCCACCACGATCAGCAGGATGCTGATGACGAGGCCGATGGTCAGCAAAAACCAGTTGCCGCGCGCCACAGCGGCGAGTCCCAGCACATTGTCGAGGCTCATGATCACGTCGGCGATGATGATGGCGCGGACTGCCTCCATCAGGCCGGGGTCGCGAACCTCCTCTCCCGGCCCCTGACTCTTGCCCGGCAAGACCAGGCGGTAGGCCACCCAGAGCAGCAGCAGGCTGCCCAGGGTTTGCACGTAAGATAGCGTCAGCAGCTGTGCCGCGACAAAAGTCAGCAGCACGCGCAGGACCACCGCGCCCAGACTGCCCAGAAATACCGCCGTGTGACGCCGGCGCCCCCTGAGCTGGCGCGCAGCCAGGGCAATCACGGCCGCATTGTCCCCGCTCATGACGATGTCGATACCGACGATCTGAAACAGCGCTACCCAGAACTCCGGAGAAGTGAAGGTTTCCAAGGAAGACGTTAGCGCGTCAGCACGATCTTGCCCACGTGCGCACTGGATTCCATGAGGGTGTGCGCCGCGGCCGCTTCAGCCATGGGAAAGGTGGCATGGATCACCGGTTTGATACGCCCGGCATCCAGCAGCGGCCAGACCTTGTCCCGCAACTGTGCGGCAATGGCCGCCTTGAAGGCTACGGAACGCGGGCGCAGCGTGGAGCCGGTGATGATGAGACGGCGCTGCATGACTTCTGCCATGTTGACCTGGGATTTGGCCCCACCCAGAAAGGCGATCAGGACCAGCCGTCCATCGTCGGCCAGCGCCTTCAATTCGCGCGGTGTGTAATCGCCCGCCACCATGTCGAGAATGACATCCACCCCGCGCCCTCCGGTAACTTCTTTCAAGACGGCCACGAAGTCCTCGGTTTTATAGTTGATGGCCCGGTCTGCACCCAACGCTTC
>JAJZHC010000144.1 GCA_021804705.1 Pseudomonadota bacterium | reverse complement strand
CTGGCGAGCCGACACCAGAGGCTCGCCCTGCGCGCGTGGGGGCCCCTCCATGAACTGCGATTCGCGCTGCTCGGCTTCGAATACGATGGAACAGGCAGGGTCGATCACCAGCTCGAGAAAGGCGATGTGCACGGGGGCAAGCACCAGCGGCAATCCCAGGAGCAGGGGCAACATGCTTAGCCCGATGGTGGGGACATGGACGGCGATGGTGTAGACCAGCGCCTGGCGCAGGTTAGCGTAAATGCGACGCCCCAACCCGATGGCTGTGACGATCGCCGCAAAATCATCTTCCAGCAAAACCAGCGCTGCAGCTTCACGCGCCACATCGGTACCGCGTTTTCCCATGGCGATGCCGATATGGGCTGCCTTGAGCGCGGGCGCATCATTGACACCATCCCCTGTCATGGCAACGATTTCCCCCTGGGCCTTGAGCGTCTCCACCAGCAACAGTTTCTGCGCCGGGGTGACACGCGCGAAGACACTGGCTTGGGCCACACGCTGCGTCACTTCGGTTTCAGACCAGGTCACGAGGTCAACCCCAGTGATGACCTGTCCATGATCGATACCGGCGAGTGCGGCGATGGCGATGGCCGTCCTGGGATGGTCGCCCGTGATCATGATGACGCGGATGCCAGCCCGACGGCAGCGCGCCACGGCAGCCGGAACTTCGGGCCTCAAGGGATCAGACAGCCCCACCAGCCCAACCCATTGAAACTCGAAATCGTGCTGAATCTCGGGCCAGTCCCCTCCGCGGTGCGTGGCGCGAGCCACGCCCAGAACACGCAGGCCGCGGTCTGCCATGCGCTCAGCCTGCAATGCCATTTCCTGGCGCGCTGCTGCGGGCAGATGGCATAAGTCCGCAATGGCTTCAGGGGCTCCTTTGGCAGCAACGACCGGATGTTTTCCGGATTCGGTGCGCCACAGATGTGACATGGCCGGCAGTTCGGGCGACAACTCGTATTCGCGAACCAGTTCCCAATCGGGGTGCAGGTGCTCGGTATGGGCCAGGGTATTGCGGGCAAACAGGTGAAAGGCGCGCTCCATGGGGTCGTGGGGATCGATTTCACTGGCCAGCACGGCATACTCCAGCAGCGCATGGTAGGCCTCGGGCAAGGCATTCCGATCCAGTCCGTTGACCTCGAGCAACCGGCCTTCCACACAGAGGGCGGTGAGCGCCATGCGGTTTTGCGTCAGCGTCCCCGTCTTGTCCACACATAACACTGTGGTTTCGCCCAGCGTCTCGATGGCATTGAGTCGCCGTGTCAGCACCTGATGACGCGAGATGCGGCGCGCGCCCAACGCCAGAAAAACGATCAGGATGACCGGAAACTCCTGGGGCAACACGGCCATGGCCAGGGTGATGCCCGCAAGCAGCCCTTCCAGCCATCCGCCGCGCAGCCACACATAAAGCCCTGACAGGATCAGGCAAAACACCAGGCCCAACCCTGCAAGACGCAGGGTCAGGCGTCCCATTTCCAGTTGCAGGGGGGATGATTCGAGCGTCACCGCCTGTAACGATTGACCGATCTGGCCCATGCGCGTTTGTGCCCCAATTGCACTCACCCGCATCAAGCCCCTGCCCCGCACCAGCAAGGTGCCGGCAAAAACATCCGCATCGCGATCTGGCACCTTGACGACAGGCAGGGATTCACCGGTCAGCATGGACTCATCGATGGCCAGATCGTGGGCTTGCAGCACCTGGCCGTCCGCAGGAATACGGTCTCCCTCCACCAGCACCAGTACATCCCCGCGCACCACCTCGTACCCTGCAATACGCACGGGCTCGCCATTGCGCAGGGCAAGCGCCCGCGGGCTGGACAGTTCGCGCAGGGCTTCGAGGGTACGTTCGGTCCGGCGCTCCTGGGCAATGGTCAAGACCATGATGATGACCACAAACCCCAGAAGCACCAGGGCGTCGTGGGGGTTTCCCATGGCAAGATAAATCGATCCTGCACCCAGCAGCAGCAGGAACATGGGCTCATGCAACACTTCGAGGACAATGCCGAATAGGGTGCGGCGGCGGTCCTGAGGCAGGACGTTGAGTCCTTCCTCAGCCTGCCTTTTGGCCACGGTCTGAGAATCCAGTCCCGTGAAATCGTCAGACACGTTCAAATGACCGATATCAGACGATGCAAAGCCTGAATCAGCCGGTCGCGCAACACGATCAGCCCGGGCACTTTGGCGCGCACCTCCAGGATTTTGCCAAGATCGTGACGTCTCACCATTTCATTTCCCAGGATATGTACGGCTTGATGTAAATGGTCCATCTCGACAAATTCCGCCAAATGGCCGTAATTCGACTTTCCGGGTCCATGCAACCACTCTCCAAAGCGACATTCGACGGGCTCCAGCTCAGGAGTGCCCAGCACGCGGTTTTCGACGAGAGCCACGAGATCACCCACCCAGCGCCGGTGCCAGACTTCGGCAAACGCCAGCACAATGTCCTTGCGGGACAGCCGCTTGGCGTGGGTCTGGACCCAGGCAGGGGCGGGCTGATAGCTTTTGATCCAGTCGGGAATCAATGCGGCCGCCATGGGTCTTGCAATGCCAAACCCCTGGGCATGCTGGCAACCCAGATAGAGCAGGATGGTTCCATGATCTTCCGATTCAACACCCTCGGCAATCACCTGCTTCTGGAATGCCTCGGCAAGGCTGATCACCCCTTCCACGATGGACAGGTCGTCGGGGTCGTTGAGCATGTCCCGTGTGAAGCTCTGGTCGATTTTGATGGTGTTGACGGGCAGACGCCTGAGATAGGCCAGCGAGGCATAACCGGTCCCGAAATCATCGATGGAGAACATCACACCGTGGCGGCGGCATTCTTCCATGGTCTGTGTCACGCGCGGAATATCCCACAGCGCCACTGTTTCCAGCACTTCCAGCTCAAGCCGGTCGCGCGGGATTTCGGCGTTCTCGGCGAGGACATTGACTATGAAGGGAATGAAACTATCCGAATGCAGATGTCGCGCCGGCAGGTTGACACTGACCACCAGGTCCAGCCCTTCCCACTGCCAGAGCTTCATTTGCCGTAAGGCCTCGGCAATCACCCATTCGGAGAGCCGCGTTTCAAAATCGCTGTTTTCGATGAGAGGCAGAAAATCTGCAGGCGCCAGCAACCCCTCTTCGGGATGCTGCCATCGAATCAACGCCTCAAGACCCACCACCTGCCCCGTGCGCAAATCCACCTTGGGCTGGTAGTACAACACAAATTCCTCACGCTCCAGCGCTGCCTCGACGCGCGCCCGCCCTTCGGAACGGATATGCGCATTGCGGTCATCCACCACATCGAAGAAGTGGAATCGATTGCGCCCCTTTTCCTTGGCCAGGTACATGGCCTGATCAGCGTGGCGTAACAACGTGTCGGCATCCACATTGTCGTCCGGATACATGGTCACGCCGATGCTGGCTGAAATGCTTACGGTAATTTCACCAAGGGTGTAGGGCCGGGCAATGGCAGCCATGATGCGCGAGAGCATGCCCAGAAATTCTTTTTCGCTCTGGATCTCGGACAGAATCAGAATGAACTCGTCGCCACCCAGGCGCGCCACCGTATCCGTTGCCCGAAGAATGGCCGTCATGCGTTGGGCGGCCTCGATCAACAGTAAATCACCGGTTTCGTGCCCATAGGTGTCGTTGACCGGCTTGAAGCCGTCCAGGTCGATAAAGCACACCGCCATCTTGCCACCCGCGCGCCGGACCTCTGCCAGGGCCATGTTCAGGCGGTCATTGAGCAGGGCCCGATTGGGCAAGCCGGTCAGCGTGTCATGCAACGCCATCAGTTCCAGTTCGCTTTGCTGCGCCTTGAGCACGGAAATGTCTGATGACAGGCAGACATAGCTCAGGGTTTCGCCTTCGTCGTTCCTGACGACGGAAATGGTGAGCTTATCCGGATAGATTTCACCATTCTTGCGCCGGTTCCATATTTCTCCGGACCAATGCCCATGGTTCAGGACATTCTTCCAAAGCTCGGCAAAAAAAGCCTGGTCATGGCGACCCGATTGCAGAATGCGTGGATTGCGGCCCAGGACCTCTTCGCGGCTGTATCCCGTGGTGCGGGAAAAGGCCGGATTGACCTCGATGATGGAGCCCTGCGGGTCCG
>JAJZHC010000014.1 GCA_021804705.1 Pseudomonadota bacterium | reverse complement strand
ATTTGAGCTGGCATTAGTCGATGTGGTGCTGGGTCCCGAAGATAACGGCCTTGATTTCGTGCGTTACGCCCGGGAATCCCGTCCTGAAATGGGCATTATGGTCATCAGCGGAAAATCCTCCACGATGGATCGGATTCTGGGCATTCAGATGGGCGCGGATGATTACCTGGGCAAGCCCACGGACATGCGTGAACTGGTGGTCCGGGCCAGACGGCTGGTGCAGCGATTGCAAGCCAGGCCGCCATTGGGAAACGAGGGGCTGGTGCGGTTTTCCGGATTCATCCTGGACAAGCAGCGCCGCAACCTTTGCACCAGCGAGGGTGAACCCATTCTCTTGACCGGCCGTGAATTTGACTTGCTGGTTTGCCTGACGGAAAACGGCAATCGTGTCATTGGTCGGGAGGTCATCGCCAACCTGGTATGCGGTCGCGCATGGAGTGCGCTGGATCGCTCGGTGGATGTCATGGTATCAGGGTTGCGGTGCAAGTTGCGCAGGTTCCATCCTGGCGAAACCCTGATCAAATCCATTCGAGGGCAGGGGTATTACCTTGGCAGTGTTGTTGAACCGATACGCTGGTCCTGACAGCTTAAAACAGCTGTTCGTTCAGAATCTGGTACAGATACTGCCCATAACCGTTGTTCTTCATGCGCGCGGCAAGGGCTTCCACGTCCGCGGCAGAAATCATGCCCATTCGATAGGCAATTTCCTCTGGACAGGCAATCTTGAGACCCTGCCTTTTTTCAACGGTCTGTATGTACTGCGCGGCTTCGAGCAAGGATTCGTGGGTGCCGGTGTCCAGCCAGGCGAAGCCGCGACCCATCAACTCAACATGCAGTTGTCGCTGGTCCAGGTAACACCTGTTGAGGTCGGTGATTTCCAGTTCGCCACGCGTGGAGGGCTTGAGGTTTTTGGCAAGGTCACAGACCTGGTTATCGTAGAAGTAGAGGCCCGTGACTGCATACCGTGAGCGCGGATTCCTGGGTTTTTCTTCCAGGCTGATGACGCGTCCGCTGGCATCGAATTCAGCCACGCCGTAGCGTTCAGGATCGGTGACGGCGTAGGCAAAGATGGTTGCGCCATTCGTGTGTTGCTGAGCACGATCCAGCATGCCCGAAAAGTCGTGCCCATAAAATATGTTGTCGCCCAGCACCAGGGCGCTGGGGTCCTGTCCAATGAAGTCCTTGCCGATGATGAAGGCCTGAGCCAGTCCCTCGGGGTTGGGCTGGACGGCGTATTGAATGGAAATGCCCCATTGCGCTCCATCACCCAGCAGTTGCTGGAATCGAGGCGTGTCCAGCGGTGTCGAGATCACCAGGATGTCACGGATTCCTGCCAGCATGAGGGTGCTGAGCGGGTAATAGATCATGGGTTTGTCATAGACCGGCAGCAGTTGTTTCGATACCGCCTGTGTGACCGGATAGAGGCGGGTGCCTGAACCCCCAGCCAGAATGATGCCTTTTCTCATGAAGATGTCCGCCCTGCGTAATTCTTTTCTATCCACTCGCGATAGGCACCGCTCGTGATGCGTTGAGTCCACTCCGGATGGTGCAGGTACCACTGTACGGTTTTTTCCAACCCGGATTCGAATGTCTCAGCCGGTGTCCAGCCCAGTTCATTGCGGATTTTGCAGGCGTCGATGGCATAGCGCCGGTCATGTCCGGGTCGATCCTTGACGAACTGGATCAGGGATTCATAACCACCTGGCATGGCATTGGGGTGCAGGTGGTCCAGCGTGGTGCAGAGGGCATGGACCACCTCCAGGTTGGTGCGCTCGCTGTTGCCGCCAATATTGTAGGTTTCGCCCAGGCGTCCTGCCTCAAGTACGCGCCGAATGGCGTTGCAATGGTCCGTGACATACAGCCAGTCGCGCACGTTCCTGCCATCCCCATAAACGGGCAAAGGCTTGCCATGCATGGCGTTGTGGATCATGAGCGGAATCAGTTTTTCAGGAAACTGGTAGGGGCCGTAGTTGTTGGAACAATTGGTGGTAAGCACCGGCAGTCCATAGGTGTGGTGCCAGGCACGCACCAGGTGATCCGAGGCAGCCTTCGATGCCGAATAAGGGCTGTTGGGGGCGTACGGTGTGGATTCAGAAAAGGCAGGGTCGGTGGCGCTGAGAGACCCGTACACCTCGTCTGTGGATACATGCAGGAAGCGAAAGGCGGATTGCGCAGCGCCATCGATTTCGTTCCAGTAGGCGCGTACTGTTTCCAGCAGGCGGAACGTGCCGACTACATTGGTTTCAATGAAATCCGCAGGGCCGTGGATGGAGCGGTCGACATGGCTTTCTGCAGCGAAGTTGATGATAGCGCGGGGTTTATGGGTACGCAGCAGACTTCTGACAAGTCCCGTGTCACCAATGTCTCCCTTGACGAGGTGATGCTGTCGGCCATGCTCGATGTTGGCAAGATTGTCCGGATTGCCGGCATAGGTCAGCTTGTCCAGCGTCACGACGGGTTCATCGCTGGATGCCAGCCAGTCAAGCACGAAGTTGGATCCAATGAATCCGGCGCCACCAGTGACGATGATCATAATGCTTAGAGTGTAGTTGCCTGGGGAGGATGGAAGACCAGTATTTTATCAGGTTCGGTTTGGTGCAGCGATGTCTGGTTGCCCGGTCGTACTTCTACATACATGCGTATAATGTATATTATGTTAAATAAAATGAGCCATGGAAACCCCGCGCATCGGCGGGGTTTCAGAATCGCAGTTGCTGCCCTGCTGCCAGGATTACTTGAGGACCTTCATCCAGGGTGACTTGCAGGACGGCACCGCTGGGTAATAGGCATTGCTGTCCGGACAGAAATACATGATCTGATCATTACCACTGCCAGGAGCGCTGCTGGCAGGTGGTGCGGGCGGCGGTGCGTTACGTGGGGGCATGTTACCTGACGGCGCTGGTGGTGGTGCCATGGGGCGGGCGTTGTTCAGGGAAGAAGCGGCATCAAGACGGGTGACACGGGTCGCACCGCCACCACCCAGAACCTGTACGCGATCACCCACACGGAAGGCCTCATCGGCCCCCTGGGTTACAGCAATAACATATCCGGAATCCAGACGTACCGTGATTTCCAGTCCCTCCTGCGTATCTGCTGAATTCTGCACGGCATCGCCTGCTGCTGCTCCCGCAATCGTTCCCAGAATCGTGGAGGCAACATTACCGTTACCCTGCCCCATGGTGTGACCCAGTGCTGCACCTCCTACGGCACCTGCCAGCAGGCCCACTGCACCTGGTTCACCGGATTGAATCCGGACCTTGCGAATGCTCTCGATCACGCCAAGGCGCACCGATTGTTCGCCGCGTACCTGGCTGTATGTATAGTCCGAGCCCCCAACACCGGGGGTGGTACAACCCGATAACGCTGCCAGGGCAAGCGCGGTCATGGTCAAAACGACAGCAGATTTTGTTCTCATGTAAGTCTCCAAGATAATTATGTAATGCTTTGTATAACTAGCAGTATTTATTATATCAAAAAAAGATTGAGGGGATAGGGCGCCCAGCCTGGCAGCGCTGCAATCCTATTTCACAGTGTTTGAATACAACGTTTCATTCAGGTTCCCGTGGACGATGTTTTTGCGCAAATTCATGCACTGTCACTCGGTGGCTCTGGTACCCTCGCTGTTTTCAGACTGACGGAAGCTTCACGATGGCACAGTACGTATTTACCATGAACAGGGTCAGCAAGATTGTCCCCCCGAAGCGTCAGATCCTCAAGGATATTTCTCTGAGTTTCTTTCCCGGCGCCAAGATCGGTGTCTTGGGACTGAACGGATCGGGCAAGTCCACCCTGCTTCGCATCATGGCGGGAATCGATACTGAAATCGAGGGTGAAGCCACGCCCATGCCCAATCTCAACATTGGCTATTTACCCCAGGAGCCGCGAATCGACCCCGAGATCACGGTGCGTGAAGCAGTGGAACAGGGTCTGGGTGAAGTGTTGTCTGCCCAGAAGGCACTGGAAGCGGTATATGCCGCTTACGCAGAACCGGATGCTGATTTTGACGTTCTGGCCGCGGAACAAGCCCGCCTGGAAGCCATTATCAACGCCTCGGACGGGCACACCGCTGAATTGCAGATGGAAGTCGCCGCGGATGCACTGCGACTGCCTCCATGGGACGCGAAAATCGACCAGTTGTCCGGCGGAGAAAAGCGCCGCGTGGCACTTTGTCGGCTGTTGATTTCGAAACCTGACATGCTGTTGCTGGACGAACCCACCAATCACCTCGATGCTGAAAGCGTAGACTGGCTCGAACAGTTTTTGCAGCGCTTTCCGGGTACTGTGGTGGCCGTCACCCACGACCGGTATTTTCTCGATAATGCTGCCGAATGGATCCTTGAGCTCGATCGTGGACATGGCATTCCCTGGAAGGGTAACTACACCTCATGGCTGGAGCAGAAGGAAGACCGCCTCAAGCAGGAAGAGTCGCAGGAGTCTGCTCGCCAGAAGGCCATCCAGAAAGAGCTTGAATGGGTGCGGCAAAACCCCAAGGGACGCCAGGCCAAGTCCAAATCCCGTCTCGCGCGCTTTGAAGAACTGAATTCGCAGGAATACCAGAAGCGCAACGAAACCCAGGAAATTTTCATTCCGGTGGGAGAGCGGCTAGGAGATGCCGTCATCGAATTCAATGACGTCAGCAAGGGTTTTGGAGACAGATTGCTGCTGGATCACACCAGCTTTTCGATTCCACCCGGTGCCATCGTGGGAATCATCGGCCCTAACGGCGCGGGCAAATCCACGCTGTTTCGCATGATCACGGGCCAGGATAAACCAGATTCTGGCGCCGTGAAGATAGGTTCTACCGTCAAGTTGTCCTTCGTGGACCAGTCACGCGATGCTTTGGACAACAAGAAAACCGTGTGGGAGGAAATTTCTGGCGGTGCAGACATTCTCACCGTAGGCAAATTCGAGACTCCTTCCCGTGCTTATATTGGCCGCTTCAATTTCAAGGGGGCAGACCAGCAGAAGCTTGTCGGAAACCTCTCAGGGGGCGAGCGGGGACGCCTGCATCTTGCAAAAACCCTGATTCAAGGCGGCAATGTCCTGCTTCTGGATGAGCCTTCAAATGATCTGGATGTGGAAACCCTGCGCGCCCTGGAAGATGCCCTTCTGGAATTTGCAGGCTGCGTGATGGTGATTTCTCACGACCGCTGGTTTCTGGACCGAATCGCTACCCATATCATGGCTTTTGAGGGGGAGTCCCAGGTGGTGTTCTTTGCCGGAAACTATCAGGAATACGAGGCAGACAAAAAGAGGCGCCTGGGTGAAGAAGGGGCTCGCCCCAGGCGCATTCGATTCAAGGCGCTGCGGGCCTGACGGCCGCGCTGGTGAGGCCAGATTCTTCCTGCAGCAGGCCAATCAGCTCCTCTGTGGAGATGGTGCTGGTCTCCCCTGCCCCTTCCAGCAAACTGTCTGCCAGGTGGCGCTTGCGCTCATGCAGCGCCACGATCTTTTCTTCGATGGTGTCTCTCGAAATCAGCCGGTAAACGGTCACCGGTCGCGTCTGTCCGATGCGATGGGCGCGGTCAGATGCCTGGTCTTCCACTGCCGGATTCCACCAGGGATCCATGTGGATGACATAATCTGCGCCCGTAAGATTGAGCCCCACCCCTCCCGCCTTGAGACTGATCAAAAACAGATCGCCCTCACCTTCCTGAAAGGCCTTGACGCGACGCACGCGTTCCATCGACGGGGTTGAGCCATCCAGGTAATGGTAGGACACGCCGCGTTCGCTGACGGCTTCGCGGATGATTTCCAGATAATCAACAAACTGGCTGAAAATCAGGGCACGGTGGCCGCTCTCCCGTAATTCCTCGACTATTTCCATGAGGGCTGCCACTTTGCCGGAGGCCCATTCCCGGTCGGGGATCACCAGGGACCCGTGGCAACAGGCTCGGCGCAATTTCATGATGCCTGCCAGAACCCGGATTCTGTTCGGCTGGTCTTCGCCCTCCACGGTGACGCTTTCCAGGGCTTGCTGTCGAACAGCTTCGTACATGGCCCGTTCATCCGGGCTCATGTCCAGCGTCAAGGTCACTTCGGTGCGGGGAGGCAGTTCCGAGAGCACCTGGGATTTTGTACGGCGTAACACGAAGGGTTGAATCAGGCGGCGCAGGCGCTCACGAGCTTCTGCATCGTTGTTTTTTTCGATGGGGACGGCAAAGCGATCCGTGAATGAATCCAGCGAACCCAGAAGTCCCGGATTGATGAAGCGAAAAAGATTCCACAACTCCCCCAGATGATTTTCGATGGGGGTGCCGGTGGTAATGAGGCGAAACTTGGATTTCAGCTTCATCGCCGCCTGTGAGCGTTTGGTACCGGAGTTTTTAATGGCCTGGGCTTCGTCCAGCACCACCGTGGCCCATTCCTTGGTGGCCAGGGCTTCGGTTTCCTGTTGGAACAGGGTATAGCTCATGATGATCAGATCGCCCGGACCCGCATCCGCAAAATTCCGGTCGCGTGGGCCATTGCCCAGCCAGCGGATCTTGAGAGAGGGTGCAAACCGTTTGGCCTCGCTGTCCCAGTTGCCGCATACCGATGTGGGGGCCACCACCAATGCCGGGCCCTGCGAGGCGCGATGCAGCAGCAAAGCCAGGGTTTGCAGTGTTTTCCCCAGTCCCATGTCATCAGCAAGACAAGCGCCCGCGCCTGAATGCGCGTGGCGTGCCAGCCACTCAAACCCGACTTTCTGGTAATCCCGCAATTCGGCATTCAGCCCCTCGGGCAATTCGGGCTGCCATACAGACAAGGCTTCGCGTCGTTCCAGCAGGGCGCGCCAGCCAGGGTCACTGTGAGTCTCGGCGACCTCGTCCACAACGCTGGACAACTGTGATGCAGCCAGTGCATGGATGCGCAGCAAATCAGCATGCTGCTCGGATAACCCGCCCAGTTCGCGCACGCGCTTGAGCAGCTGTTCACTCAAGGCCAAGTATTGGCCATCCTTGAGCGCCACAAATCGGGTGCCTGGTGTAGATGCTGCTTCCAGTAGCGCCTTGAGTTCGACCACGGTATTGCTGTCCACCGTGAGGCTGCCAGAAACACCCAGCCAATCGCCCTGTGAAGAAACTTGCAAACTCAGTTGGCTGGCATCCACCTCACCGCGAATCTTCAGGCTTTCGCCCTCGGGCCAGCGCAATTTCACGTCATCGCCCAGTTCTCGCAGGGCAAGCAGCAATTCACAAGCTGTGGCCGGGTTGGTGCTATGGCCGTGGTAGTCGTATTCGGAAGGCTTGATCCAGGGGCGGCAAATCTCAAAAATCTTGTCTGCAGCTATCCGTTCCTGCCGCAATTGACGTAACGATTCGCGTTGTACCGGTTCGTCGGTCGCCGCGTAGCCTACGCATTCCTGGCCTGCTCCCGGCGTGTACGCTTCACCGCTATCCCCCTCGGGATACACCATGAGCTCCACTTGCAATCCCGTGGGTGCAGGTGACAGCAAGGCATATATCTGCGGGTCTGCCGGAACGATTTCCGTATTCCCGCCACCGATATCCGACCTGACGCGAAAACGCAGGTTCAAGCCTTCAATGGACTTGGTCAGGCGTTCCTCCGCAGATTTTGGAAGTACCAGCCCTTCCCGTCCGATGACGCCCAGGGTGCGTTCCTGGTCCGCCGTCATTTCGATCATGCGCAAGCGGTTGCGGGTTTCACGCATCAGAAAATATCGCGACTCTTCCGGCAGGACGGGCGTCATGGCAAGACGCAACTGGTTGCGTTCGCGCTGGACCACGATTTCAGGCTGGCCGCGCACCAACTGGACCGGCTGATCCGGATTTTGTGCCCAGAACAGCAAGGGATGGTCAATCAGCAGCGCCAGTGCTGACATGCTGTCGATGCGCTTTTCGCTGCCCTTCTTGGCGATGTCGGCGTGGCGCAGCATGGCTATCACCGCACGGTCCTGTTCCGTCAGGCCTTCCAGATCCTGCTGGGCGGTGAGCATGCGGTTGATGGTGACGGCCTTTCCCTGGCCCCAGGTATTTCCCTGAGTACGGCGCTGTTCACGTGCTTCGATCAGGCATTGCCCCGTCTCGGGAATATGGGTAAGGTACCAGGCAAAGCGCACGTTTCGTGGCGGCGGCGTGGTACTGGAAAATTCGTTGCCAAGACGGTCCAGTGCCCCCAGGGCTCGCTCCCACAAGGGTTGACGTCGAATGGCTTCAGCCAGCGTGACCGTACCCAGTTCGTAGTGAAGTTTTTCGGCGCGGTCTGCCGAGGTGGGGTTGTCCATGCGTCCCAGCAGTCCCAGCGCCTCTGCCGCAATCCATCGATAGCCCTGGGATTCGGCCTTGGCAGCAAGATCGCGCAAGCGGTCCCGATCGATGCGCTCTCCAGCGCCATCCACCCACCAACTGGCCAAAGCGCGAAACAAGGTACCCAGGGGATCACGGTCAGATGATTCCGTACGGTCTTCTGAAGCCAGCACATCCACCGACTGGGTGGCGCGTGAAACATGGCCCAGACAGGCGAACACGGAGAGCATGGAAGAGCCACCCTTGATGACAGCCGCAATATGGCTTGAAGCTTTTTCCAGGCGTTTAGGGTCACCGGTGGAAATCAGGGCGATGACATAAGCCACGCCGCTCAAGCCCGCCATACCTGCCTTGCGCAAATCCTGTGCCTTTTTGCCATCCTTCAGAATGGCCTCGAAGATTTTCAGGCCTTCTTCCATCTGGCCACGCAGCACGCAGGCAAGCCCGGCAACGGGGGTTGTGGCATTGCCGCTCTTGCCGCGCGAGAGCAGCACGGCGTCGTCGATGTGGCCCCGCATGACCATGGGTTCGCACAAGACGGTGGCAAACCAGCCCTTCTGCTCATCCCTGGCGGTCTTGGCACGATCGCGCAGCCAGGACATGGGGCCGGAACAGGATTCCATCCGGTTGAGCCTGACCATCAACAGGGTTGCGGCAACGGGCAGGCTGATCTCCGGGGGCAAACTGTCAAATTGGGCTGGCTGGAAGGGGTTGTCGAAAATGGCAACATAGGGGTTTTTGCTGCGCCACTCAGCTGAAAAATAGCTCTGGATGGTTTGTGCAAGCCGGGTGAAATCGTCAAACCGGCCGGCATAGAGGGCAAGACGCAAGTCGCGCACGCCTTCTCCGAACTGGCGCACGAAGTAGCCATAACGATAATCAGCAATCTTGAAGACGGTACGGATGGCCTCAACCATCGTGGTGCAGCGTTCTGTGAGTGCAAGCTGGCGTGCAAGTTGCTCGGCAAGCGTGGGCTCACAGGTGATTCTGGGGCCTTGGGCCACCAGGGCGCCTTCGGCAATCAGGGATTCCACCGCAGGGTTGATTGAAGCCAGCACCCAGGGCAGTCCTTCCGCGTCGCGGCACTGCGCGGATTCAAGGCATTGCAGCAGCTGCCCCTTCGTAATCGAGACATAGGCCAGCGACACCAATTGCAACAGTTCCAGCAGGTGAGGCGCAAACGTCGGTTTATTTTGCTCCACCTCTGCCAGGGGTATTCTCGCTACAGGGCTCATCACCATCTGGTGTCCGAATCTGATTCAAAAAGGTTATGGGTGCAGACGAATCTAAAGATTCTACGGGTTCAATGGCCATATGCCAAGGCCCTGATTTTTTGTCATGTTTTTGCCTCTATTGGCTGATTTCCTTGCCTTGAAGCGACTCCCCCGCTACGATTGCGGGCTACCCTACTATAACCTCAGAGAGCGGTATGAGCACACCCTTGCTTGAACTTGAAGACCTGCATTTCAGTTATGGCTCGCGAGAGGTCCTGCGGGGCATCAACATGATCATCGCGGAAGGCAAGATTACTGCCATCCTGGGAACCAGCGGTTGCGGCAAAACCACACTGCTGAAACTCGTGGGTGGGCAGTTGCGCCCTGATCGTGGCGCCGTGCGCTTCAGAGGCCGGGTGGTGCATGAGATGAATGACCGTCAGCTATACGAAATGCGCCGCGAGATGGGCATGATGTTCCAGCAGGGCGGACTTTTTAGCGACATGACCGTATTCGACAACGTGGCCTTCCCCATCCGGGAGCACACGCGATTACCAGAAATACTGGTCCGGGACCTTGTTCTCATGAAGCTCCAGGCTGTGGGGTTGCGCGGTGCGCGCGACCTGTTTCCTGCCGAGCTTTCAGGGGGGATGAATCGGCGTGTCTGCCTTGCTCGGGCCATTGCCATGGACCCTACCGTCACCATTTACGACGAACCTTTTGCCGGCCTTGACCCCATTTCGCTCAATGCCGTGGCCAAACTGATTCGTGAACTAAATGACGCCATCGGTATCACATCCATCGTCGTTACCTACGACGTCAGCGAATCCCTGAAGGTGGTTGATGAAATCTTTTTACTCTCCGAGGGTGTTGTCGTGAGTCACGGCGACCCCACGACACTCAGTGATTCCGATGATGCCTATGCACATCAATTCATACATGCCGAGCCGGATGGGCCAGTTCCTTTTGAGGTTCCGGCCCCCTCGCTGGCAAGCGATTTCCGTTTTCCCCATTTTGTGAGGTGATTGTGAAATTGTCCTTTGGCCCACACTTTCAATATAAGCGTGCCCGATTCTGGATCGGGGTGCTGGTACTGGGGCTGCTCGTTGTACTGCTTTTCAAATTTCATGTCATTTCACCACCCGGAGGGAATGCTCCCGGTCCTCGCCGGGCACCGTTGGCACCGGTAAGCGTCGCTCCGGTCACTAAAACCGACTTCCCGGTATGGCTGATCGGGCTGGGCACAGTCACACCCGTCTATACGGTCACGGTGCGTTCCATGGTTGACGGGCAACTGATGCGGGTCAATTTCAAGGAGGGTCAGATCGTCAAGGAAGGCGAGTTGCTTGCAGAAATAGATCCTCGACCCTTTCAAGTCCAGCTGGAACAAGCCCTGGGGCAACTCGCCCATGATCGTGCGCTGCTGCAAAATGCCCAACTTGACTTGAAACGATACAAGATTCTTGCTGCGACCGGTGCCGTACCCCAGCAGCAACTGGACACTCAGGCTGCTCTGGTAACCCAGTACGAAGCTTCGATCCAATCGGACCAGGCGCAGGTGGACAATGCCAAACTGCAGCTCATCTACGCGCGGATCACCGCCCCTGTATCGGGCCGACTGGGCCTGCGTCAGGTGGACCCGGGCAACATCATTCATGCCACAGATACCAATGGCATGGTGATGCTGACACAACTTTCACCCATTACCGTCATTTTCCCCTTGCCACAAGATGCATTGCCAGCCATCCTCAAAGGGATGAAAGAGCCGGGTAAGTTGCGCGTGGAAGCCTGGGATCGAACCAACAGCACACGGCTTGCCGAAGGTTATCTGCTGACCGTGGATAACGAGGTGGACGTTACAACCGGCATGGTCAAGTTACGGGCCCAATTCCAGAATGCCGACTACAGCCTCTTTCCCAATCAGTTCGTCAATGCTCGCCTCAAAGTGGACACCATCAAGGACGCTCTCGTCATTCCGGTCGCCGGTGTGCAGCAAGGGGCAGGTGGTCCTTATGCTTACGTGGTGAATGCGCAACACGTCGTGTCGGTGCGAAATCTCAAGGTGGGACCAGGCGATGGTGAACGCGTTTCAATCCTGCAAGGATTGGCTAGTGGCGAGGAAGTGGTGACGGACGGGATTGACCATTTGCGTGAAGGTAGCACTGTCGAAATATCCCATCACGAAAAGCCCTAGGCTTCATCTTGAACATTTCAAAAATTTTCATTGAACGTCCGGTGGCGACCTCGCTCATCATGGTCGCGATACTGCTTGCCGGGTTCATCTCCTGGCGATTTTTGCCGCTCTCTGCCTTGCCCGAGGTGGACTATCCCACCATCGAAGTAACCACGCTTTATCCGGGTGCGGGCCCAGAGGTTACTGCATCAGCCATCACGGCACCGCTGGAGCGTCAGTTTGGCCAGATGCCGGGGTTGAGCCAGATGAGCTCCACCAGTTCGGGCGGCGCCTCGGTGATCACGCTCCAGTTTGCGCTGAGCATGTCGCTTGACGTGGCCGAACAGCAAGTGCAGGAAGCCATCAACGCTGCCGGCACTTTTCTTCCTACCGATCTGCCCATGCCGCCCTTGTATAACAAGGTCAACCCGGCTGACGCACCCATTCTGACATTGGCAGTCTCATCTCCAGCCATGACCCTGCCGCGCCTTCAGGATTGGGTTGATACGCGGCTTGTGCAAAAAATTTCACAATTGCCCGGTGTCGGCATGGTCAGCATGGGCGGTGGCTTGCGCCCGGCGGTCAGGGTGCAGCTCGACCCAGGCGCACTTGCCTTTCGTCAGCTGGGTTTTGAAGACATACGCACCGCCATCGTCAATAATAATGTCAATTTGCCCAAAGGCAGTTTTGATGGGCCAGAACGCTCTGCCGTAGTGGATGCAAGCGATCAGCTACGGCAGGCTGAGGATTACCGTCAGATCATCGTCGCCTACCTCAACGGCGCTCCCGTGCGCCTGGGTGATGTGGCCAACGTCACGGAAAGCGCAGAGGATACGCATCTTGCTGCCTGGCACAATCGCACCCCTGCCATTATCGTGAATGTGCAACGTCAACCAGGTGCCAATGTCATCGAGGTATCGGATCGCGTCAAAGCACTGCTGCCGCAACTGCAGCAATCCCTGCCGCAAGCAGTGGAAGTGTCGCTACTCACGGATCGCACCACGACCATTCGTGCTTCCGTGCACGAAATCCAGTTTGAAATGTTGCTCGCCATCGCCCTGGTGGTGATGGTCATTTTCATTTTCCTGCGAAATTTGCCTGCAACCATCATACCGAGCGTGGCAGTACCGCTATCTCTGGTGGGAACGTTGGCATTCATGTATCTCG
Source organism: Pseudomonadota bacterium (assembly GCA_021804705.1). Classification (GTDB taxonomy): domain Bacteria; phylum Pseudomonadota; class Gammaproteobacteria; order Burkholderiales; family Ferrovaceae; genus JAJZRV01. The sequence goes on along the minus strand of JAJZHC010000014.1, from coordinate 3,265 downwards.
AAAATTTCAGCATCAATAACCTGACGCTGATGGCCCTGACCATTGCCACCGGATTTGTAGTGGACGATGCCATCGTAATGATCGAAAACATTGCACGTTACCTGGAACTGGGTGAGTCACCCATGCAGGCGGCTCTCAAAGGATCGCGACAGATTGGATTCACCATCATTTCACTGACCATTTCGCTGATCGCGGTACTGATACCGCTTTTATTCATGTCCGATGTGATTGGCAGGCTGTTCCGCGAATTTGCCATTACCCTGGCCGTGGCCATCATCATTTCTGCCGTAGTGTCCTTGACACTAACACCCATGATGTGTGCCCGCATTCTGGGCAGGGGTCTTGATCAAAAGTCCACCACCGCCGTTGGTGTACGCATCAAGGCGGCTTTCGAACATCTCATCGCGATCTATGGCAAGGCCCTGGACTGGGTATTGCTGCACCAGAAGGCCACTCTTTGGGTGGCTGTTGCCACGTTCGCTTTGACGGCTTTGCTATACCTGTACATCCCGAAAGGATTTTTTCCGGTGCAGGATACCGGCATCCTCCAGGCCATTACTGATGCGCCCCAGTCGATCTCTTTTCAAGGCATGGCAACGCGCCAACAGGCTGTTGCAGAGACCCTGTTGCAAGACCCTGCCGTGGAAAGCCTATCTTCCTTCATTGGCGTGGATGGCATCAATACGACCATTAACAATGGACGTCTTCTAATCAGTCTCAAGCCGCTGGAAACGCGCGGGCCAGACGGCAACATCACTGCGGTGATGGCGCGGTTGCGTCAGAGTCTGGCCAGAGTGGAAGGCATTCATGTATATCTGCAACCTGTGCAGGATCTCACCATTGAAGACACTTTGAGCCGTACCCAGTTTCAGATGACCCTAGAGGGGCCCAAGGCAGAGGAGATACAAGAGTGGACTTCCAAACTGGTCAACCGTTTGCAGGCGCTGCCACAACTCAAGGACGTGGCTAGCGATCTTCTGAATGGCGGCAACAGGGTGTATCTGGACATTGACCGCAATACTGCCGGCCGTCTCGGGGTTACCGTGGCGGCTATCGACAACGCGCTCTACGATGCCTTCGGGCAGCGGATCGTATCGACCGTTTTTACGCAATCCAATCAATATCGCGTGATTCTGGAAGTGCAGCCAGAGTTTCGCAAAAATCCGAAACAGCTCGACAGCATTTACGTCACGGGCGCACTACCGGGCTCCGTGAGCGTGGGTGGATTGGGACCGGCTATCGTGCCCAATGCCACCAACTCGCCCGGTGCTGCCACCACATCCGGCCCCGTGACAGCCACCGGTGGCGGGAATGTGCAGGTTCCACTGAGCGAACTGGTGCATATATCCGAGCGGATTGGCCCTCTGGCCATTCATCACCTGGGACAGTTTCCTTCAGCCACCATTTCTTTCAATCTCAGCCGGGGTGTGTCGCTTGGCCAGGCAGTGGATGCCATTACCGCTGCGCAGCAGGATATTCACTTGCCTGACAGTATAGAGACAAGATTTCAGGGCGCAGCCCGGGCTTATCAAAAATCCCTTTCTTCCACGTTGTTGCTGATTCTGGCCGCTATTGTGACGATGTATATCGTGCTGGGCGTACTCTACGAAAGCTATATCCACCCGATCACGATTCTCTCCACCCTGCCCTCAGCTGGGGTGGGTGCATTGCTGGCACTCTTTCTCACCGGAAATGATCTGGGAGTCCTGGGCATCATCGGGATAATCCTGCTGATTGGCATCGTCAAGAAAAACGCAATCATGATGATCGATTTCGCATTGGACGCTCAGCGAAACCAGGGATTAACCGCACTTGAGGCAATCAGACAGGCTTGTCTTTTACGCTTTCGCCCAATTTTGATGACCACCTTTTCCGCACTTTTTGCCGCCTTACCCCTGATGCTCGGTAGCGGTATTGGGGCTGAATTGCGCCAGCCATTGGGTATAACCATGGTGGGAGGCCTGCTTGCAAGTCAGCTACTGACCTTATTCACCACGCCGGTCATTTATCTGGCCATGGATCGTCTCGCCAATCGCGCCAAATCAACATGAACATCACAGGGGTTTTTATCCGACGCCCCATCGCAACCACGCTTTTGACTGCGGCAATTACACTGTCGGGACTTGTCGCATTCACGCTGCTTCCCGTGGCGCCGCTACCGCAGATTGACTTCCCGGCTGTCAGCGTACAGGTAAGTCTTCCTGGTGCCAGCCCGGAAACCATGGCAGCCACAGTAGCCACTCCGCTGGAACGAACCTTGGGTCGGATCGCCGGCGTTGAAGAAATCACTTCAACCAGCTCTACCGGGCAGACCGTGTTAAGCCTGGTCTTCAACCTCGAGCGCAACATCAACGGTGCCGCTCGGGATGTGATGGCCGCAATCAATGCAGCCAGCGCGTTGCTGCCAGCAAATTTACCTCTCAACCCAACCTACCGCAAAGTCAACCCGGCTGATGCGCCGATTCTCATCATGTCTCTCACCTCCCCTACCCTTAGCGCAGGGGAAATTTATGATGCAGCATCCACCATCCTGGCGCAAAGATTGTCGCAGGTCGACGGTGTAGGTCAGGTCACGGTTGGAGGAAGTTCGTTGCCAGCGGTCCGGGTTGAATTGAGTCCTTTGGCGCTTGACCGCTATGGCGTTGGGCTGGAACAGACCCGCATTGCCATTGCCAGCACCAATACCAATCGTCCCAAGGGTTTCATTGAAGACGAAACACGACGTTGGCAGATTGAGGACAATGATCAGGCCATGAAAGCGAACGAGTTTCGTCCGCTCATCATAGCCTGGCGCAATGGTTCTCCGGTTCGTCTGACAGACGTGGCCGAAATCACTGACTCCGTACAGGATCTGCGAAATCTGGGAATCGCTAATGGGCGGCGTGCCATCCTGTTGATCGTAAACCGTCAGCCCAATGCAAACATCATCGAAACCGTCGACCGCATCCGCGCTCTGGTCCCGCATTTGCGTGCTTCAATCCCCAGTGCCATTGACCTCTCCGTTGTGATGGACCGCACACCCACCATTCGTGCTTCACTGCATGATGTGGAGCGAACATTGCTCATTGCCACTGCTCTGGTCATCCTGGTGGTATTTCTTTTTTTGCGTGAGGCTCATGCAGCATTAATTCCCAGCGTAGCCGTACCGGTATCGTTGATTGGCACCTTTGGGGTGATGTACCTGTTCGGCTACAGCCTGGATAACCTGTCCCTGATGGCGTTGACCGTAGCTACCGGGTTTGTGGTGGATGATGCCATCGTGATG
>JAJZHC010000013.1 GCA_021804705.1 Pseudomonadota bacterium | reverse complement strand
GTCGTACCCGGGGGTTGATCCTGTGGTTGGTCCAGATTGGGAAGGCTCCCTTCCTGGGCCTGAACGCCATCCAGTACCAGAACATAGCGATGGCTGAAGACCGCCGCAGTGGGAATGCATTGTACGTGGGCAAAAGCCGACACGGAGTCGCGCTCGACGCTTTTGACCATTGCCACGGACAGCCCCGCGGGGTAGACCCCGTCGATGCCAGAGGTGACGAGCGTATCACCTGCCTGTATGTCAGAGCCCACGGGGACGTAAGGCAGCGACAGGGTGCCGGGTTCACCATTGCCAAAAGCCATGGCGCGCAAGCCATTGCGCAGGACCATGACGGGCAGCGCCTGGTTTTTGTCGGTGATCAGGGTCACTTCATCGTTGAAGGGGTTGACGGTAGTAACCTGCCCAACCAGGCCTTCGACGGAAATGACGGGAGAGCCTGCGCGGACTTCGTCGTCCTGACTGGCCCTGATCACGATTTTCTGGACAAAGGGATTATGCGCCACGGCGATGATTTCGGCCACGACGCTGGGCGTGGACTGCTGTTGGCGCAAGTTCAGCAGCTTGTTCAGGGTGTCAATCTGCGACTGCAGCGCCTTGCTTTGCTGTACCGTGTTGGCTTGCTGCAGCAGGCGCTGGCGCAGGATTTCATTTTCGGCCTGCAGGTTATGCTGGGAGTCGAGTGCATCCCAGGCGCTGTTGACCAGCCACCCGGGTAACGCGGCAATTTCCTGCATGGGGTAGATGACGATGCTGACTGCCTTGCGAAAGGCGCCCAGTTGATGGAAGCGGAAATCCACCACAATACAGGCCACGGCCAGGGCGCAGTAGAAGGTCAGCCGCGCCAGGGGAGAGGGGCCGCGGGTGAACAGATCGGGCGTGCGAATGTCCATCCTCAGTACGCCCTTGGGTTCAGGTCCGATGGTTGGTGAGAGGCGCTCTGTGAATCAATCAGAGGTGAACACCATGCCCAGGCGGTCGATTTCTTCCAGCGCCCGGCCGCAGCCCCGCACCACACAGGTGAGTGGGTCTTCAGCGACAAGCACGGGAAGGCCGGTTTCTTCGATCAGCAGGCGATCCAGGTCGCGCAGCAGAGCGCCTCCCCCCGTCAGCACCATGCCGCGTTCTGCAATGTCGGCACCCAGTTCGGGCGGGGTTTGCTCCAGTACCGAATGGACCGTCCCGATGATGGAATTGAGGGGGTCGGTGAGGGCTTCCAGGATTTCATTGCTGGAAATGGTGAAGGTGCGAGGCACCCCTTCGGCCAGATTGCGGCCCTTGACTTCCATTTCGCGCACTTCAGAGCCGGGGAATGCCGAGCCGATCTGTTTCTTGATCTGCTCTGCCGTGGTTTCGCCGATCAGCATGCCGTAGTTGCGCCGGATGTAGTTGATGATGGCTTCGTCAAACTTGTCGCCGCCTGTGCGGATGGAGGCCGCGTAGACAAGCCCTCCCAGAGACATGACGCCCACTTCGGTGGTGCCCCCACCAATATCGACGACCATCGATCCGGTGGCTTCAGCCACCGGCAGATTGGCACCGATGGCTGCGGCCACCGGTTCCTCGATCAGGTAGACCTGACGCGCGCCCGCTCCCAGGGCGGATTCGCGGATGGCACGCCGTTCCACCTGTGTCGATCCGCAGGGCACGCAAATGATGATGCGTGGGCTGGGCGACAAAAGGCGCGATTCGTGAACCTGTTTGATGAAATATTTGAGCATCTGCTCGGTGATGGTAAAATCGGCGATCACGCCATCCTTCATGGGGCGAATGGCGGTGATGTTGCCGGGGGTGCGCCCCAGCATCGCCTTGGCGGCCAGCCCCACAGCCAGGATGACTTTCTTGCCGTGGGTTTCACCGTCTTGACGGATGGCGACTACGGAGGGCTCGTTAAGAACGATGCCCTTGCCCCGTGAATAGATCAGAGTGTTGGCCGTGCCGAGGTCAATGGCGAGGTCGGTGGAAAAATAACCACGCAGAAATTCGAACATAACGCGTCCTTAGGTGACTTGCTTCAAAGCTCTCCATGATACTCCATTACCCCCTTCATTTCCATGCCAGGAGTCTTGCCCGTGGCCTTGACTGAAAACGATCTGCGCCGTCTGGCGCGTCTCGCCCGGATTCGCATTGAGGATGACGAAACCGGACCCCTGCTGGCCCAGATGGGCGGCATACTGGGTTTGATCGACCAGTTGCAGGCCGTGGATACGCGTGGCGTCGAGCCCCTGTCCCATGCCCTGGAGCTGCAGCAGCGGTTGCGCCAGGATACGGTGACCGAAATCGACCGCCGGGCACAGTTCCAGGCCGTGGCGCCTCAAGTGGAAGCCGGGCTCTACCTGGTTCCCAAGGTCATCGAGTAGACGGAGATGAACCTTGCAAATACCTCACTCCGGCAGTTGGCCCAGGCCCTGCAAGCGCGCCAGGTTTCCAGTCGCGAGCTGGCCCAGGCTTACCTGGAGCGGATTGCCCGCCTGGATTCCGGGCTTGGCGCATTCATCACCACGGACCATGAACGGACCCTCGCTCAGGCAGATGCTGCCGATGCCCGGATAGCTTCCGGGACGGCCGGGCCGCTCACCGGGATCCCGATAGCCCACAAGGACATTTTTTGTGCGCAGGGCTGGCTGACCACCTGTGGTTCGAAAATGCTGTCCAGCTTCGTGTCGCCCTATGATGCCCATGTGATCGAGCAATTCGAGGTCGCCGGAGCCCTGATCCTGGGCAAGACCAACATGGATGAATTTGCCATGGGGTCCAGTAACGAAACATCTTTTTATGGTCAGGTCAAAAACCCCTGGGATCTGACCAGGGTGCCGGGAGGCAGCTCGGGAGGCTCTGCCGCTGCGGTTGCGGCACGGCTGGCGCCGGCGGCCACGGCCACCGACACCGGGGGCTCCATCCGGCAGCCTGCGGCCCTGTGTGGCATCAGCGGCATCAAGCCCACCTATGGCCTGGTGTCGCGCTACGGCATGATCGCCTACGCCTCCAGCCTGGACCAGGGCGGGGTGGTGGCTCCCAGTGCAGATGATCTGGGACTTGTGCTCAACACCATGGTTGGCTTCGACGCGCGCGATTCCACCAGCATCGAGCGGCCTCGCGAGGACTATACGGCGTTGCTGGACCAGCCCCTGAAAGGGCTGCGCATTGGCCTGCCGCGCGAATTTTTCAGCGGCGGCGTCAGCGCCGACGTGGAACGCGCCATCGAGGCAGCGTTGCAGGAGTACGAGCGCCTGGGCGCAACGCGGGTAGAGATCAGCCTGCCCAATACCGCGCTTTCCGTGCCGGTCTACTATGTACTGGCACCGGCCGAAGCCTCCAGCAACCTGTCGCGCTTTGACGGCGTGCGTTATGGATGGCGCGCTTCCCGGTACACCGATCTGGCTGACATGTACGAACGATCGCGGGCGGAGGGATTCGGTCCCGAGGTCAAGCGCCGCATTCTTACCGGAACCTATGTGTTGTCGCGAGGCTATTACGATGCCTATTACCTGCAGGCGCAACGCGTGCGTCGCCTGATCGTGAACGATTTCAAACATGCATTCACGCAGTGCGACGTGATCATGGGGCCCTCCACGCCCACCGTGGCCTTTGGTCTGGGCGAAAAATCCAGCGATCCCATCCAGATGTATCTGTCCGACATTTTCACCATCAGCGTCAACCTGGCTGGCCTGCCGGGCCTTTCGATCCCGGCAGGCTTTGGCGAAGGAGGTTTGCCGGTAGGCCTGCAACTCATCGGCGATTATTTCAGTGAAGCGCGCCTGCTGAACGTGGCGCATCGTTACCAGCAAGTCACCGATTGGCACGCCCGGGTTCCTGCCCTGGCCAGTGCTTGAGGAAGCGCCATGGAATGGGAAGTCGTCATCGGTCTGGAAACGCATGCGCAGCTTGCCACGCATTCCAAAATATTCTCCGGGGCCTCCACCGCCTTTGGTGCAGCACCCAACGCCCAGGCCTGCGCGGTGGATCTGGCCCTGCCGGGGGTTTTGCCGGTCCTCAACCGTGCTGCTGTCGAGCACGCCATTCGCTTTGGACTGGCAGTGGGTGGTGAGGTGGCTGCCCGCTCCGTGTTTGCGCGCAAGAATTATTTCTACCCCGATCTCCCCAAGGGCTATCAGATCAGTCAGTTCGAGATTCCAGTCGTATCCGGCGGCCGGATTTTCATCGAGCGGGATGGCGTTGAAACGGCCATCCGCCTGACGCGAGCGCATCTGGAAGAAGATGCTGGAAAATCCCTGCATGAGGATTTTCATGGGCTTTCCGGCATCGACCTGAATCGGGCCGGAACGCCGCTTCTGGAAATCGTCTCCGAGCCTGACATGCGGAGTGCCGCTGAAGCCGTGGCCTATGCGCGCATTCTGCACCGGCTGGTCACCTGGATCGGCATTTGCGATGGCAACATGCAGGAGGGATCGTTCCGCTGCGATGCCAATGTCTCGGTGCGCCCCAAGGGGCAGCAGGCATTTGGCACGCGTTGCGAGATCAAGAACCTCAACTCGTTCCGCTTCATGGAAAAAGCCATCGAGTATGAAATCCAGCGTCAGATCGAATGGATCGAGTCGGGGGGGACGGTGGTTCAGGAAACGCGGCTGTACGATCCGGATCGCGACGAGACGCGCCCCATGCGATCCAAGGAAGATGCCCAGGACTACCGCTACTTTCCCGACCCTGATTTGCTGCCGCTGTGCATCGACACCCCCTGGATAGACCGCGTGCGCGAGAGCCTGCCCGAGCTGCCGGAAGCCATGCGGGGCCGGTTCGTCACCGACTTCGGATTGTCTCCTTACGATGCTGGCGTCTTGACGGCATCCTACGATCTGGCACAGTACTTCCTGGCGTTGATGGCAGACGTCGCAGGAGAAGCCAAGCTCTGCGCCAACTGGGTTAGCGGTGAGCTTGCTGCGGCCTTGCATCGGGATGGACTGGAAGTGCGCCAGAGCCGCATTTCGCCAGCGCAACTGGGCGGGTTGTTGCGTCGCATCCAGGATGGCACGGTATCTGGCAAGATGGCCAAGGAAATTTTTGATGCCCTGTGGAACGATGGTGGAGACGCCGACACCATCATCGCATCGAAGGGCCTGCAACAGATTTCCGACGTTTCCGCATTGGAAAAAATCGTGGAGGAGTTGATGGCTGCACATCCCGATCAGGTGGCCGAGTATCGTTCCGGCAAGGAGAAGGTCTTCGGATTTTTCGTTGGCCGGGCCATGAAGGCCAGCGGCGGTCGGGCCAACCCGGCACAGCTCAATGCCATCCTCAAAGCAAGGCTGGCCGGCTAAATGAAGTCCTCCCGTTCCCTGGGTCATGTGACGCCCCAGCGCGCGCACTTTGACGCGCCGCTGCAGCTGGCCTCGGGAACAACGCTGGCCAGCTTTGACCTGATCTACGAAACCTACGGCAAGCTCAATGCTGCCCGCAGCAATGCCATCCTGATCTGCCATGCGCTCTCCGGCACGCATCATGTGGCAGGCACCTACGAGGGCAATCCGCATTCCACCGGTTGGTGGGACAACATGGTGGGCCCGGGCAAGCCGGTGGATACCGAGCGGTTTTTTGTGGTGGGTGTGAATAACCTGGGAGGCTGCCATGGCTCCACAGGGCCTTCCAGCCTGGATCCAGCCACGGGCCGCCCCTTTGGCGCACGGTTTCCCTTCGTGACCGTGGCAGACTGGGTTAACGCCCAGGCACGCCTTGCCGATTACCTGAATATCCCACGTTTTGCTGCAGTCATGGGCGGCAGCCTGGGTGCCATGCAGGCGTTGCAGTGGAGTCTCAGTTATCCCGAGCGGCTCGGCCACGCCATCGTGATTGCCGGGGCGCCAAGCCTGTCCGCCCAGAACATCGGGTTCAATGAGGTGGCGCGACAGGCCATTACCACGGACCCCGATTTTCATGGTGGCAATTACTATGCCCATGGCGTGATTCCCGAGCGCGGCCTGCGGCTTGCCCGAATGCTGGGGCACATTACTTATCTCAGCGATGACGCCATGATGGAAAAATTCGGGCGCGAGTTGCTGGGCGAACGGCCGCGCTTCTCCCTGGACGTGGAATTTGAAATCGAATCCTACCTGCGCCACCAGGGAGACAAGTTTGCCGAGCGCTTCGATGCCAATACCTACCTCATCATGACCAAGGCGCTGGATTATTTTGATCCGGCGGCGCAGGCCCAGGGCAGCCTGTCGGCGGCCCTGGCTGCCGCCAGGGCAAAATTTCTGGTGCTGTCCTTCACCACCGACTGGCGGTTTTCGCCGGGGCGTTCGCGTGAAATCGTGAAGGCCCTGCTGGATAATTCCATTTCGGTCAGTTACGCTGAAATCGAATCCACTCAGGGACACGATGCCTTCCTGATGGAGAATGAGGATTACTTTGCCGTGATGAACGCCTACCTCCAGCGGGTGGCTCGCGAGGTGGGCGCATGATTCGCGCGGATCTTGCGGCCATTGCCCACTGGATTTCACCCGGCGCCAAGGTGCTGGACCTGGGTTGCGGCGACGGCCAGTTGTTGACCTACCTGCAACAGGCCAAGCAGGTGAGCGGCTATGGTATCGAGATCGAGCCTGAGCGGGTGGTGGCTTCCATTCGCAACGGTGTCAACGTGCTGCAGATGAACCTCGAGACCGGGCTTTCCGGTTTTGACGATCACTCCTTCGATACGGTCATCCTGTCGCAAACCCTGCAAGCCATGAAGCAAACCGAAGCCATCCTGCGCGACATGCTGCGTGTGGGGCGCGAAGGCATCGTGACCTTTCCCAATTTTGGCTACTGGAAAAACCGCGTGCAGGTGCTGAGGGGAACCATGCCCAAATCAGAAGCCATGCCCTACGAATGGTATGACACGCCCAACATCCACCTGTGCACGCTGGCCGATTTTGAAGGACTGTGTCGCACCATCGGCGCCCGTGTGATCGAGCGCATCGTCATCAGTCCGGAGGGACGTCGCGTCAACGCGTTCCCCAATCTCCTGGGGAGCCTCGCCATCTACCGCATCCGGGCCTAGAGCGCGGCCAGTGCCTGACGCTGGCGCCAGACCAGCCAGATGCCCGGAAAGGCCGCAGCCACGGCAAAAAGAAAAAACAGGGGCCAGCCCAGGCTTGCCACCAGAATGCCGGACAGCGGCCCCACATAGACCCGCCCCATCGCCGAAAGCGCGGACAACAGGGCAAACTGGGTGGCGCTGAAACGGGTATTGCACAATGCCATCAGGAGCGCGGTAAAGGCAGCCGTGCCCATGCCGGAAGTCAGGTTTTCAAGAAACACGGCAAGGACCATCAACTCAAAACGGTGCCCTGCGCCAGCCAGCCAGACGAAGGACAGGGCTGACACGCCCTGCAACACGCCAAACCAGAGCAGGGAGCGGTAGAGCCTCCAGCGCACCATCAGTACCCCACCCAGGATTGCGCCGCCGATGGTGGCAAACAATCCCACGCCCTTATTGACGGTGCCCACTTCGGCAATGCCAAAACCGACACCCTGGATCAGAAAGGCGGTGGTGAGGGAACCAGCAAAGGCATCGCCCAGTTTGTAGAGGACGATCAGGCCCAGAAATGCCCAGGCCTGGGGGCGCGCCAGAAATTCCTGCAAGGGCAGCAAGACGGCGTCGCGCAGGGTGAGGGGGGGCACGCTCTGGAGGGCGGGTTCCGGCGCGCTCAAGGTGGCATAAAGGCCCACGCCCATGAGGGCGGCCATCAGGTCATAGGTGGCAGGCCAGCCCCACACCGAGGCCAGCACCAGGGCCATGGCGCCCGAGGAGAGCATGGCCAGGCGGTATCCCAGAACCGTGAGCCCCGCTCCCGGGCCGCGTTCGGCGGCAGGCAGGACGTCCGTGCGATAGGCGTCAATGACGATGTCCTGTGAAGCTGACACAAACGCCAGGGCGAGGGCGGTGAGTGCCACCAGCAAGGGTTGCTCGCGCACCGACAGCGAGCCTAGCAGCAGGATCAGGCAGGCCAGGATCAGTTGGGTAACCAGCATCCAGCCGCGCCGTCTCCCCAAAAATGGCATGACGAAGCGATCCATGAACGGTGCCCAGACAAACTTCCAGGTGTAGGGAATGCCGACCAGGGTGAGCAGGCCGATGGTTTTGATGGACACGCCTTCCGTAGCCATCCAGGCTTGCAGCGTGGCACCGCACAGTGCCAGCGGCAGCCCGGAAGAAAACCCCAGGAGCAGGACGGCCCGAAGCCGTCGGTTGGACAACCACTGCAGGTGCTGGCGAATGTGGAAAACTGGCATGACGCATGATGCCCCGTGAGGAAGCGCCGATGCAAGTGCGCTCATGCTATGCTTGAAGCTGTCGCATTCAGCCTGCCGTCATGACAGATTTCCATTCCCGTTTCATCGATTTTGCCGTCCAGCACCAGGTCATTCGTTTTGGCGAATTCAAGACCAAGGCAGGACGCCTGTCCCCCTATTTTTTCAATGCCGGCCTGTTCAATACAGGGGCCTCGCTACGGGCGCTGTCAGAATTTTATGCCGATGCCATTCTGGATGCCGCGCTACCCTTTGACTTCCTGTTTGGCCCGGCTTACAAGGGCATCCCCCTGGTGGCAGCCATCGCCATGGCGCTTGCCGGGCGGGGACGTGACACGCCCTTTTGCTACAACCGCAAGGAAGTGAAGGACCACGGCGAAGGGGGGGCGCTGGTGGGCGCTGCGCCGGTTGGCCGTGCCCTGATCGTGGATGACGTGATTTCCGCTGGAACATCCATCCGCGAATCCGTGGCGTTGCTCAAGGGCGCCGGTGCGGTTCCGGTAGGCGTGATGACGGCGCTGGATCGCAAGGAACGCGGCGCCTCGGCGCTGTCAGCCACGCAGGAAGTGAGCGCCCGGTTTGGCATTCCCGTGTTCAGCATCGCCTCGCTCGATCACCTCATGGCCTATCTGGAACGTGATCCAGCGCGGGCTGATGATCTGCAACGCATGTCGGCCTACCGTGCCCAGTATGGTGAGTTCAACAAGCCTGCTGATTCAGTCTCGTAATCAGACTGCCCAACCGGTCCGAATCGTAAGCATTAAGAATTTTCCGGATCAAGGGTTGCAGATCGGGCAGGCTGGTTTTGAGGATGATCTGCTTGATTTCGGGCAGGTGGGCCGGGTGCATTGAAAACGCACGCAACCCGAATCCCAATAACAAGCGCGTCAACTCGGGGTTTCCAGCCATCTCGCCGCACACCGCGATTGGAATTCCGGATTTCAGGGCAGTGCGGATGGTGTGGGAGACGAGAAACAGCACTGCAGGATGCGTGGGGTCATAAAGATGGGCCACGCTGTCATCCGTGCGATCGATGGCCAGGGTGTACTGAATCAGGTCATTGGTCCCGATGGACAAAAAGTCCAGTTTACCGATGAATACAGGAAGCGCCAGCGCGGCTGCCGGCACTTCGATCATCCCGCCCACCGGAATTTCTTCATTGAAGGGAATTCCTTCCGCGCGCAATTCCGTTTTGGATTGTTCCAGAAGTGACAGTGCCTGGGTCAGTTCGGTGCCGTTGGAGAGCATGGGCAACAAGAGGTGGACATTGCCAAAGCGCGAGGCGCGCAGAATGGCCCGCAACTGCGTTTTGAACAGACGCGGCTCGGAAAGACAATAACGGATGGCGCGAAGCCCCAGCGCCGGATTCAGGGTTTGCGCCTTGGGCGCCTGTTCGATGGGTTTGTCTGCGCCAATGTCCAGGGTCCGGATGGTGACCACATGGCCACGCAGGGCCTCGGCCACCCGACGGTAGGCGTTGAACTGCTCCTCCTCGCCGGGCAGGTCGGTGCGATTCATGAAGAGGAACTCGCTGCGGTACAGGCCAATGCCGGTAGCGCCACTTTTCTTGACGGCATCCACGTCGTCCGGAGATTCGATGTTGGCCCACAGCTCGATATCGGTGCCGTCCAGCGTCGTGGCCCGGGTTGTGCGCAGGCGCTTGAGCTTTTGCCGTTCAAGATGCCATTGCTCCTGACGCAATCGGTATTCTGCCAGCACCAGCGGGTCCGGGTTGACGATGACGACGCCAGCCATGCCATCCACGATGATGGGTTCGCCTTCGCGGATCATGGCCCAGGCATGGTGCAATGCCACTACGGAGGGAATGCCGAGGCTGCGGGCCAGGATGGCTGTATGCGAGGTGGCGCCCCCCATGTCCGTGATGAAGGCGTGAAACGATTGCTGTTTGAACAGCATCATGTCGGCCGGACTGAGATCATGCGCCACCAGAATGCTGTCCATGTCCGCCTTATGTTCTGGCACGACGGTGGCCGGCTGGCCCATCAACGCCTTCAGGACGCGTTCCACCACTTGCGTGACGTCTTCCTTGCGTTCGCGTAAATAACTGTCTTCGATTTTTTCAAACTGTTCGATCAGCGAATCCATCTGCTGTTTGAGCGCCCACTCGGCATTGCATCCCTGCTGTTGAATGAGAACCCGCGGCGCACCAGACAAGGTGTCATCGTTCAGGATCATCAGGTGCAGTTGCAGGAAAGCAGCAAATTCAGGTGGCGTGCCTGCAGGTATCTGTCGTTCCAGCTCGCGCAACTCATTGCGCACGGTGGCGATGGCATTGTTAAAGCGATGAACTTCGGCCTCCAGCCGTTCTGGAGGCACGGCATAGTGGGTGACCTCGAGGGAGGTCTGCAGAAACAAATGCGCATGACCAATGGCAATGCCCTGTGCAACGGCGATGCCATGAATGGAAAAGCTCATGCCTACTCCGCCTCGTCGAAACGGTTGTTGATCAGCGTCACCAGGGCGTCCATGGCGGCGTCTTCTTCTGCGCCGCGGGTCTCGAGGGTGACGGAGCTGCCGCGTGTTGCAGCCAGCATCATCACCCCCATGATGCTTTTGGCGTTGACACTGCGACCGTTGCGACTGAGTGTGACGTCGCAGGGAAAGGACGAGGCTGTCTGGGTCAGCTTGGCAGAAGCGCGGGCATGCAGGCCCAGTTTGTTGATGATTTCAATGTCGCGTGTCGGCATGTACGAAGGCTATGGTGATGTTGATGATCAATTCGGAGCAACGATTCTATGGGCAGGAACCCTGAAAGAAAAGGTGCTGCCCTTACCAGACTCGCTGAAAATTTCCAGCCTGGAATCATGGTGCATTGCGATTTGTTTGACAATGGCAAGCCCGAGGCCCGTACCACCCGTTTCGCGCGAGCGCGCGCGGTCCACGCGGTAAAAGCGCTCCGTCAGGCGGGGGATGTGCTCGGGATGAATGCCAATACCTGAATCCAGCACCGAAAAAACACCTTCGTTGCGTTCACGTTTCCAGGAGAGCATGATGCGCCCGCCTGGGGGCGTGTAGCGCACGGCGTTAGTGACCAGGTTGCCAAAAGCGCTGAGCAATTCCGACTCAGAGCCGATGATGCTGTCTTCACAGACTCCGGTAACTTCCAGTTCATGCTGGCCGTGGCTGAGCTGGCGCCCCATCTGCACAAGTTGCTGCATCAGGGCGCTCACGGGCACGGGGGCCTCATCGGGAGCAGACTGCTGGCTTTCCAGGCGTGACAGCGTCAAGAGCTCCTCCACCAGGCGCCGCATGCGTTCTGTCTGGGTCTGCATGGTGATGAGCACCCGGTGTTGCGTGGCGGCATCCAGGGGTTCGCCCTCCAGCATGGTTTCGATGAAGCCGCCCACCACGGTCAGCGGGGTGCGTAACTCGTGGGATACGTTGGCTACAAAATCCTGTCGTACCTGCTCGTCCCGTTCAACCTGCGTGATGTCGTGGCTGACCAGCATGCGTTCTTCGGGGCTGTAGGGAACGACCTGGATGGACAGCGACAGGTCTCCGCCTCGTACCTTTCTCAGGATGAGCGGCCGGTCGGAGGGCGGTGCCTTGAGATAGGCGCCAAATTCAGGATGCCGGATGAGGTAGGTCAGGCTTTGGCCGCGGTCCTCATGGAGATGGATGCCCAGGTGGCGTTCAGCGCTGGGGTTGCACCAGCGGATGCGCTCTGCCGGATCGATGACGACGACGCCGCTGGGGAGCGCAGCCCCTGCGTGCTGGAAGCGTTCGAGAGACTCGCGCAGCTTTTGTTGGGTTTGTTCGGCGTGCTTTTCAAGGCGATAGAGCTGTCCAAAAACCTGGCCCCAGGTGCCGCCGAGTTGATGGCCCGCACTCATCTGATGGCGCTGCAGCAAGCGGTTGAGGGTCAGGAGTTGCCAGGAGTCGCGCGCCGCCACACCCGTCATGACCAGGGAAAAAGCCACGACGCCCCAGACCCAACCCGCGACAAGGCTGAGCAGGACGCTAAACGACAGGGCAAGAAACAGGGGGCCCAGGGTGTACTTGATGAATTGTTTCATGGTCTCAAAGGGTTCTTGGCCCTTGAGAGTACCAGACCTGAAGGGTTCAGGGGAGTGCAGTCAGCCGGTAGCCTGATCCGCGCACGGTTTGCAGCAACTGGTCAGTGCCGCTGGGTTCCAGGGCGGCACGCAGTCGCCGGATATGGACATCCACGGTGCGTTCTTCGATGAAGACATGGTCTCCCCAGACATGATCGAGAATCTGGGTGCGGGAATAGACGCGTTCGGGATGCGTCATGAAAAAATGCAGCAGCTTGAATTCGGTGGGTCCCAGATCGACTTCCGTCCCCTGCGCGCTGACGCGATGAGTGCCGGGATCCAGGGTCAACCCCTTGAACTGGGCCAGGTCTTCCGTCATTTGGGGGGCGCGTCGACGCAATACGGCCTTGATCCGGGCATTGAGCTCCCTGATCGAAAACGGCTTCGTGATGTAGTCATCGGCGCCCGATTCCAGGCCCAGCAATTTGTCAGCCTCTTCAACCCGCGCCGTCAGCATGATGATGGGAACGCTGCGGGTGCGCTCATTGGCTCGCAGGCGACGCACCAGATCCACGCCGCTCATGCCGGGCAGCATCCAGTCCACCAGTACCAGGTCGGGCAGTGAGTCGCGCACCCGCTCCAGGGCCTCTTGGGCATCTCCAACCAGCGTGGCTTCGTGGCCAGCCTGGCTGAGATTGAGCGCGATCAATTCCTGAATGGCCGTCTCATCTTCGACGACCAGTATGCGGGCTCCCAAATGAACCTCCGAGGTTGGTGTGGGCGAGAGAGTAATCGTTTCCATGGTGCACTCTTATACCCACGAGATGTGACGCCCATGTTACAACAATGGAAAACGCAAAGATATCAAGGGGTACGATGCGAGCCTGCCACCACCCTGATCTGGAACAGGCGGCACTCCAACGCCCCGTTGAACAGCGGGGTGCGACGTGAGGTGGTCAGCCGGATCAGTTTGGGCAGGCGCATGTCTGCGGTAAAAAAGTACGCCGTCCAGCCGGCATAGCGTTGCTTGAGGGTGTCTCCCAACCTGGGATAGAGCTGCGCCAGTTCTGCCTGTTCGCCCATGCGGACCCCGTAGGGCGGGTTGGTGACCAGCAGGCCGGTGGGTGCGGGGGGAGAGGACTCCAGCATATTGACCTGTTTGAGCTCGACGCATTCCAGCAGGCCGGCCGCTGCCAGATTGGCACGTGCGGCTTCCAGTGCGTCACCCTTGAGGTCATAGCCCCAGATGGGCAAGGGGCGGGGGGCCTGTGCGCGCCTCTCGGCTGCCGACTTGATGCGCGCCCATTCGGCAGGGTCCCACCCGGACAGGCGCTCGAAGCCAAAGCTGCGACCCAGTCCCGGCGCCCGCTGTAGTGAGCGCTCTGCGGCTTCCACCAAAAATGTTCCGGCACCGCAGAAAGGGTCGAGCAGGGGCGTGCCCGGCTGCCAGCCCGCCAGGTGCAGGATGCCAGCGGCGAGGTTTTTCTTGAGGGGCGCGGCTCCCGATTCCAGGCGCAGCCCGCGTTTGAACAGCGCCTCGCCCGAGGTGTCGAGATACAGGAAGTAAGATTGCTCGTTGAGGAAGGCGTGGATGCGCACGTCCGGTTGGCGGGTATCCACGGAAGGACGACGGTTGCTGCGTTCCATGAAGTAGTCGCATACCGCATCCTTGATGCGCAGGGTGACGAAATCAAGGCTTCTCAAGGGGCTGCGATGGGCGTTGAGGTCCACCATCAGGGTCTGTTCAACGTTGGTCCACTCCGACCAGGGCAACCGGCGCGCAGCATCGTAGATGTGCTGTTCGTGGGTGTACGGTCCGGTGGCCAGTTGCCATAACACCCGGCTGGCGATGCGGCTTTCCAGATTGACGCGCATGGCCAGGGTGAAATCACCCTGAAAGGTGGCGCCTGCATCAGAAGCCTGTACCGACAGGGCCCCCAGGGTGGTCAGCTCTTCGGCCAGTACGCCCTCCAGGCCCCGCGGACAGGGCGCAAAAAACTGATGCGGTGATGAGGGGTTCATTGGAAAGGTTTCACAACGGCCAGAATGACGACGGGAATCAGGATCAACACCGGGGCTTCGTTGAACCAGCGGTACCACACATGACCGTGCTTGTTGCGATCCAGTTTGAAATCCTGCAGCAGCAGGCCGCACCAGATGTGATAGAGCACCAACAACAGGACCAATGCGATCTTGGGGTGAAGCCAGGCGCCCCGGTCGTCAAAAACGAAGGCCAGAATCAGCCCCGACGCCACGGTCAGGATTCCGCCGGGAGTCATGATGCCCCAGAACAGTTTGCGTTCCATGATCTTGAAGCGCTCGCAGCCAGCGCTGTCCTGGGCAGACATGGCGTGATAGACGAACAGGCGCGGCAGGTAAAACAAACCGGCAAACCAGGTCACCATGAACATGACATGGAAGGCTTTGAGATAAAGCAGAGACATGTTTGGGCTCCGGGCAGATTAAAAGCGGCAAGCCAGCGTCACCCAATCCCGGATGATGTGCAGGCGCCGATGGAAGAAATGATCCGAACCCGGGACGACGACGATGGGCAGTTCCTGAGGGGCGGCCCAGCGCAGTACGTTCGCCAGGGGAATGGTGTCATCCCGTTCGCCGTGCATCACGAAGGTATTGGCAGGCACGTCCCCCAGGGGACAGGTTCCTACGGCGGGCCCGATCATGACCAGTTTCTGGCAAGGAATGCGACGCGCCACCTCGCTCTGGACATAGGCGCCAAATGAAAATCCGGCGAGGAACAGGGGCAGGTCGGGTGTATAGCTGCGCGCGTATTCATGCACGGCAAGCCAGTCTTCCGTTTCTCCGCGACCTTCGTCATGGGCCCCTTCGCTCGCACCCACGCCGCGAAAATTCATGCGCAGGGTGACGCAACCCAGTCCGGCAAAGGTGCTGGCCAGGGTTTGGGTCACCTTGTTGTCGAGGGTGCCGCCGTAGAGGGGGTGTGGGTGGGCCACCAGGGCCAGCCCCCGCGCTTCGCCGGCGGGCAGGTTGATGACGGTCTCCAGTTTTCCTGCAGGGCCGTCGATGAGAACCGTGGAGCGTTTATCCAGCATGGGGCGAAGTTTTTGGTCCGGAAAACGCCATTCTATTCGGATTTTGGCGGGTTGACCCGTTGCAGTTGGGATTTGAACAGTTTTCCCCGCGCCACGTAACTGTCCGCGTTGTCTTTCAGGTGGGCAATCTCCTCAGGGGAGAGGGAGCGCACCACGCGTCCGGGGCTGCCGATGACAAGTGATCCATCCGGGATGACCTTGTTTTCCGTCAACAGGGTATTGGCACCAATCAGGCAGTGCTTGCCGATGACCGTATGATTCAGAATGACCGCCTTGATGCCGATCAGGCTGCCCTCGCCCACGGTACAGCCATGCAGCATGGCCAGATGGCCCACACTGACCTCATTGCCGATGGTCAGCGGCACGCCGGGATCGGTATGCAGGACCGCCCCATCCTGAACATTGCTGCGTTCGCCGATGGTGATGGGGGCGTTATCCGCGCGCAGGACAGCGTTGCACCAGAGCGTGGATTCGGCCCCCAGGGTAACGGCGCCGATGATGACGGCGTTTTCATCCACATAGCAGCTGGCATCGATGACGGGTGTGTGCTGGCCCAGTCGGTAAATCATTCGGTTCTCCCCGTGTACTGGAAAAGGTTTCGGGCTTTAGCATACAGCTTCCCGCTTGACCTGCGTCAGGGCCAGAGGGGCGATTTTGCTGATATACTCCGTTAGGGCCCCATGATAAGATGCGGCACCACTAAAGAAGGCCTTGTCTGCGGAAACTATATAAAGGCCAAACTCTCTACTACGAGGAGAACATGATGCAATTTGCAATCCCCAAATGGGCAGCCCCATTGCTGGGCGCCACTCTGGTCACGCTCGCTTTGGGCGCTGTCGCTGCAGACCCCATCAAGATCGGGGTTTCC
>JAJZHC010000143.1 GCA_021804705.1 Pseudomonadota bacterium | reverse complement strand
GATTCTGGGTGTCAGCAGTGCCTGGTACTTGCGCGAGGCAGGACATCAGGTCACCGTCATCGAACGTCAGGCCGAAGCCGCCCTGGAAACCAGCTTTGCCAATGGCGGCCAGCTTTCTGCCGGCCATGTGGAACCCTGGGCCAGTCCCGAAACGTTTCCCCAATTGCTGAAATGGGGATTTCGGGAAGATGCCCCCCTGCTGTTCCGCCTGCGCGCCGACCCGCAACAGTGGCTTTGGATCCTGCGGTTTCTACGCGAATGCTGGCCCCAACGCAGCCATCGCAACCTGCTGGCGTTGCTCAATCTCGGGCTGTATAGCCGCGCTGCACAGCTGGCCCTGCGCAATCAAACCGGCATTGCCTACCAGGCCCAGGACCGGGGCATTCTCAACCTCTACCCCACCCTTGCCGACTGGAACCGCGGCTGTCGTGCCGCCGCCCTCATCACGCGACACGGGTACCCGCGCACGCGGGTCAGCCAGGCAGAAGCGCTGGCCCTGGAACCCGCCCTGGAAGCCTCGCGGTCACTTTGGGTTGGGGCCACCTACACCCCAGGTGACGGCTCGGGAGATGCCAAAGTCTGGACGCAGGCCCTGGCAAGCTTGTGCGAGGCGCAAGGCGTCAGCTTTCGATTCAACCAGACCGTGCAGGGTTTGGCGACGGATGGCAGGCGCATTACGGGAATTGCGCTGGCCGGACAAACTGCCTTGCTGGAAGCCGACGCGGTGGTCGTTGCACTGGGAAGCTACAGCGCCCCGCTGTTGCGCCCCCTGGGCCTTAACATTCCCGTGTACCCGGTCAAAGGCTACTCCGCCACGGTGCCCATCCTCGATCCTGCCGCGGTCCCTCAGGTCAGCATCACGGACGATGCCCACAAGATGGTATTTACCCGGCTGGGAGATGAGTTCCGCATTGCCGGAACGGCGGAATTCAACGGCTACGACACCACGCTCAACACTGCCCGCTGCAATGCCCTGCTGGCACGTGCCCAATCGTTGTTTCCCGGGGCTGCCGATTACACCCGCCCCACTTTCTGGACCGGCTTGCGACCTGCCACGCCCTCCAATCTACCGCTCATCGGACGCACCCCCATGGCCAACCTGTTTTTGAACACCGGGCATGGCACCCTGGGCTGGACCACGGGATGCGGCAGCGGCAAGGCGCTGGCAGCAATCGTCTCGGGGCGGCGTCCTGAAGTGGACTTCAGCTTTTCAGGGCTTTGAACAGCACAGGCAGGCTGCGCTCCAGGCGGTAATCAATGCCGGAATGGGTATCGTCAAATTCTTCATAGCGGTGCGGAATGCGTAGCGCTTCCAGATGCCTTGCCAGAATGCGGCTGCCATAGTGAATGTGGTACTGATCACGCCAGCCACAATCGATGAACAGCGTCTTCAGGGACTTCAGGGCCTTGGCGTGAGGCGCCACCATGTGGATAGGGTCGTGCTGCATCCAGCGCGCCCAGCGCGCGGGAATGAGCTCGCCCGTTTCCAGGTTGAACGGCAGGCGGAACCCGTTGGGCGCGCGCGGATCGGGATCGTAGCTTGCCGCCATGCACAGGTTCATGAGCGCGTGGGATTCCTGGCCTGAAGGCTTGTCCTTGCGCCAGATCGTCTCGAGAAAACGCCGCACGCGCCCGTCATCGAGGCCACGCTCCACCCCACGCATTTCGCGGCTGACCTGGATGGCCCCCGCCTTGCGCACGCGCGGACGATGGCGCGCCAGCTCGTTGAGCGTATTGGGCCAGTCGCTGCGATAGGTAAAATCAAAATAGGAATCGCCCGAGTGGCACGCCACCCCCCCCCAGGTATCCGGATATTTCATGCCATGCACCAGGGCACCATAGCCCCCGGAGGATTTACCGAAAACGCCGCGATGGTCACGCGCAGACAACGTGCGAAATTCGCGATCGATGAAGGGCACGATCTCGCGGGTGAGATAGTCAGCATAGCGCCCGATGGCACTGGAGTTGATGTACTGGTTGCCCCCCAGGGCAGTGAAACAGTCCGGAAAGACCAGAATGACCGGCCCCATGGCCTTTTCATGGATCAGCCGCGCCACGCGCTCCGGAATGGTTTCGTCGAAGGGACGCCAACTGACATGTGAAGGGCCAGACCCCAGGTATCCCACCAGATCGTACAACACGGGAAAACACCTGCCCTGATGGGCCGGCTGGTCGTACTGCGCGGGCAACCACACCGGAAACCGGCGCAGGGACGGGTCGCCCAGCGGATTGTCCACCAGGACCCGCGATTGATGCTCAACCCAAACAAGACGCCCGGAGGGACCCTGAGGCCGCTTGAGCGTCATGATGGGGGGAGAATTTAACCGTTCACGCGCCGACGATATTCGCCGGTGGTGGTATCGATTTCGATCTTGTCGCCGGTTTCGCAGAACAGCGGGACGTTGATCTTGAAACCATTCTTGAGCGTGGCGGGCTTGAGCACCTTGCCCGAAGTGTCCCCGCGCACGGCAGGTTCGGTGTACTCGATTTCGCGCACCAGCGAGTTGGGCAGTTCTACCGAGATGGCGCGGCCTTCATACATGGTGATCTCGCCAGGCATGCCGTCTTCGAGGTAATTGATGGCGTCACCCAGGCTTTCGGTGTCCATGTCGTACTGGTTGTACTCGGCATCTACGAACACGTAGCTGGGATCGGCATAGTAAGAATAGGTAACTTCCTTGCGCTCCAGGATAACCTGGTCGAGCTTGTCGTCTGCCTTGTACACCACCTCGCTGGCAGCGCCGGTGAGCAGGTTTCTCAGTTTCATCTTGACCACCGCAGAGCTGCGGCCGCCCTTGTTGTATTCCGCCTTTTGAATGACCATGGGGTCCTTGCCCACCATGATGACATTACCGGAACGAAGTTCTTGCGCCTGTTTCATGTTGCACGTCTCTGAAAAGATATGGAAATTAACTTTAAATTATAACAATTTATCTACAAATTCTGCAAGGTTATGTGCCAGGTCGGGAAAAGCGGCTTGCCGCATGGACCAGACCCGAGCGTGCGTCTGTAAAACTTCCCAGTCAGGCAGCAGGGCATTCCAGGCGCTGCCGATGGCACCTTCGCCGTTCCAGGCGTCAAACAGATTGCGGTAACGCTGCGCGACCCCCGCTTCCAGGCCGTGCAGGTAACTGTCCAGAAACGCCTTGAGTTTGATCCAGTGCGCCTGCCCGGGTTGGGGATAGATATGCCAGGCCATGGATCGGGCTGCCCATTGGGCGCGGACAAAAGAATCCTCGCCGCGAACAAAGTTGAAGTCTCCTGCCCACAGCAGCGGATCATAATCCACCTGGTCCCTGAAGGGCACCCAGACGAGGCTGAGCGCCCCCCTGGAGGCCATGCTCTGCCCGGTGCGGCGATCAAGATGCTGTGCAGCACGCAATGCCAGGGGGGTTCCTTCCGGGACCAGGCAACGGACCGTAGTGGGCCCATGGGCCCAGGCCTCGATCAAATCGTGCACCTGGACGGTGTCGTACCCAAAGAGCGTGACGACTTTGATGCGCGCCTCCGGCGGTCGCAACCCCAATGCCGCCCAGAACTGCACAAGCGCTTCAGGGTCCGCTTGAAATGCATCTCTTTGGGCCAGCAATCGGGATTCCCGAAGCAATCCACCCGTGGTGGCTTCAAAACCTGGAAAAAAGAAATAGCGGGTCAGCGGCAGGGTGGGATGGGGCGATGGCAAAAGATGGCAGCGGCTGACCCATTCTTCAGCGCTGAGATACTCCAGATTGATCCAGACAGGGGGGGGAGACTGCTGCACCATGGCCTGCAGGTAGGGCTCTGGCGTATCGCAGGCAAAGGTTTCCAGAACCACTTCCGCAACCCGATCCACCTGGAGGGAATGCGTCCAGTGACGCACTGTGATCCCTCTCACCGTTTGTTCCGGCAAGGTCGGGTCGATGCGATGATCCAGCTGTGCCAGGGTGGGCAGGTGATCGATGAAAAGCCGGACCTCGGCGCCCCACTCGCCCTGCAATTGCCGGGCAAGTCGCCAGGTCACCCCGGCATCTCCAAGATTGTCCACTACCCGACAAAAGATATCCCAGCGCATGCAGCACCGCCTGGCGTTTGGCTCCGGGCGCCTTCAGACTTTCTTGAAATCCGCAGCGAGCGCGGCACCGGCTTCTGCGATGAGGCCGTCCTGAAAGGACTGGACCCCTGAAACCCCGATGGCTCCAATCATTTCTCCCTTGTTCATGAGGGGAACCCCGC
>JAJZHC010000142.1 GCA_021804705.1 Pseudomonadota bacterium | reverse complement strand
CAAGCCTCCGTCCCTGCTCGACGTCGTGGGCTCCAGCATCAACATCATGCAGGTGCGCATCACGCGCAGCCGCATGGCCGGCGAGCCCGCAGACGTGGTGGTAGCCCCGCGGCTGGCCCACTTCGGTCTTTTCGATTTTCATCGCGCCAGGGAGGCCATCGATATTGGCAGGCGCAGCGTCAGGACCATCCTTCACCAGCTGAGCCTGCTCAAGGAATAGCCCGCTGATGGAGACGCCCCCTTCGTTTGACAGCGTCCTGAACCCCCTCTAGAATGAACCTGCAATCGTTGATTTTCCAATCAACGCCTGCAAGGGCAAACCCGTCGAAAGGCGGGGACGCAAAGCTTCCGGGCTAATGGACCAAGGTCCTAATCGACGACATGTCGAGTGCCAGCGGGGTCGCCAGGCGATCAGGATCATTCCCCCTGTTCCGGAGTCTTTGCGCATACAACCTGTTGCGAGGGTGTGTCATGGCAAGACTGAGTTTGAGCGCCCGAAAATCTGCCGCCAAGGCAAAGCGGCCCATCGTGGTCAAAAGAATCATCAAGTCCCCGAAGTCGCTCCGCTCCGGCGGCACGTGGAAGATTGCCTATGCCGATTTCGTCACTGCCGTCATGGCGTTTTTTCTGCTGCTATGGCTGGTCAACAGCAGTTCGGCCAACAGCCTGCGCGGCATATCCGAGTATTTCAAAGCCCCTTTGATGATGACGCTCGCGGGCGGAAGGACCATCGCCAGCACCCAGCACATCGTAGGTGAAGGCAGCAATGTCCCCAGCGATGATGTTGCCCAGGTCAAGATGGGCGAGGCCGACACGACCAGTAAAAGCGCCCTGGAGCATGCCCGGGTCAATTTGCGCCTGCAGGAAATCGATCACTTGCGGCAATTGAAGAGTCACCTGGAAAACGTGATCGAAACGCGGCCGGACCTGTTGAAATTCAAGGACCAGCTGTTGCTGGACATCACCACGGAGGGTTTGCGCATCCAGATCATCGACAAGCAGAATCGCGCCATGTTCAATCTGGGAAGCACCACGCCAGAGCCCTATGCGAAAGAGATCCTGCAGGAAATCGGCAAGGCGCTCAATGAGGTGCCCAACAGCATCAGCATCTCCGGCCACACGGATGCCACCCCCTACCAGGGTACCGAACTGAACTACAGCAACTGGGAGCTCTCCATCGACCGTGCCAACGCTTCGCGCCACGAACTGATTTCGGGTGGCATGGATGCTTCAAAGATCATTCGTGTCGTAGGGCTTTCCTCTTCGGCTTTGATGGACTCGGGCAATCCGTTGAACCCCAACAACCGTCGTATCAGCATCATCGTCATGAACAGTCAGGCAGAGCAGGCGGCACTGACGACCCAGTAACCCGGCTTTCGCTTCCTCGCTGCGTAGGCTATCCTCGTCGGGATGAAACCAGTCACGGCATGGGACGTCATCGTCATAGGCGCAGGGGCAGCGGGCATGATGTGCGCCTCGCAGGCCGGTCAGCGCGGTCGCCGCGTGCTGCTGATCGACCACAGCAGCAAGCTTGCCGAGAAAATCCGCATTTCCGGCGGCGGACGATGCAATTTCACCAACCTTCACTGCCGCCCGGAACATTACCTTTCGCAAAATCCGCATTTCTGTCGCTCGGCACTGGCACGCTTCACACCCCGGCATTTCATTACGCTGGTGGAACGTCACGGCATTGCCTATCACGAAAAGACGCTCGGACAATTGTTTTGTGATGACAGCGCCCAACAGATCATCACCATGCTCAAGGAGGAATGCGCCCTGGGGCAAGTGGCATGGCGCATGCCCTGTGAGGTGCTGGCGGTCACCCGTGAGGAGGACGGTTTCCATGTGGCGACAGGTCAGGGGCGCCATCTCGCTCCCGCACTCGTCATTGCCACCGGCGGGCTCACTGTTCCCAAGATCGGGGCATCCCCCTTTGCCTATCGCATCGCAGAACAGTTTGGCCTGAAGGTCATCCCGCCAAGACCGGCGCTCGTCCCGCTTTCCTTCGCCCCAGAAACCCTGGCGCAGTTTGGCGACCTCTCAGGTGTTTCTCTCGAGGTGGAAGTGTCCTGCCGCAACGGACGCTTCCGCGAGCACCTCCTGTTCACCCATCGCGGCCTTTCAGGACCGGCCATCCTGCAAATCTCTTCCTACTGGCATCCCGGTGACTTCATCTCGATCAACCTCCTGCCGTCACTGGACGTTCGCTCCTGGCTGATGGGCGCGCATGCCAACCGCACGCGCTTTGACAACCTGCTTTGTGAAGTACTTCCAAAGCGCTTCGCGCAGCAATGGTGTGCCGCACACCATCTGGCAAAGCCCATGCAGCAGTTCACCCGCGACGAACTGAACGATGCCGCTCATGCGCTGTGCAACTGGCAGGTTCGCCCCTCGGGAACGCTGGGATACAACAAGGCCGAAGTGACCCTGGGAGGAGTGGACACCGGGGCGTTATCATCCAAAACCATGGAAGCAAACGCCGTTCCGGGTCTTTACTTCATTGGCGAAGCGGTGGATGTGACCGGCCACCTGGGGGGGTTTAATTTTCAGTGGGCCTGGGCGAGCGGCAGTGCCGCAGGGCATGCCGTCTAGACCATGTAATCCGTACTATCATGAGCAGACATCACGGGGGAGGAGATCATGAAAAGCATCAGGACATGGCTGGTATTGGGCACAATGCTGTTGGGCGTGACGGTTGCTCTGGCACAACCACAACCACCGATCAGGATACGCGGCACCATCACGGCGTTTGATGGAATTGAATTGCAGGTGAAGTCACGCGAGGGGCAGGATGTCACCATGCACTTGGCCGACACCACCAAGGTCAACCTGCTGGCGCCAATCCACCTGAGCGACATCAAGGAAGGCAGCTTCGTTGGCGTGACTGCTCTCCAGAACGGCCCTGGAAATTCATTGCAGGCGCTGGAAGTTCACGTGTTTCCCGAAGCCCTGCGCGGCACCGGGGAGGGCCATTACGCCTGGGATCTCGAACCTGGATCCAGCATGACCAACGCCAACGTCGATGCCATCGTCAACGTCAACAATGGCAAGGAACTGGTGTTGAGTTACAAGGGGGGCAGCCAGAAGATCATCGTGCCCCAGGGGGTTCCGCTGGTCACCTTCGTTGCTTCTGACAGATCACAACTCATCCCGGGCGCCAAGGTGCTGGTCATTACCCAGCAGGATGAGAATGGCGCCCTGACGGCCCTGCGCATCAGCGTGGGCAAGAACGGCATGAAGCCGCCGATGTAACCTTACTGCTTGTTGTAATCCTTGATGGCGTCCATCATGGCCTTCACCTGAGGATTGCGTTTCTTCTCGGGGCTGGCCGCGACGACAGGAACGGGGGCCTTGGCGCTGGAAGGCGCCGGGGTGACGGCTGAAGTACTGTCGGGCAGGCGTAACTGTTCTTCGACGGTGGGAGAGAGTTTCAGTTTTGCCTGTACCCTGGTCAGGCCTTGAATGATTTTTGCCAGGCTTTCATCGAGTTTTTTGCGCTCGCCATCCTGTAACGATTTTTCCTGCGCCAGCGTCATCTTGAGTTTTTCCAGATCGCCCCTGATGGTCAACAATCCGGCATTCATGCCGTTGACTTTCGCCAGGCCCTCCTTCAACTGGGTCTGGGCCGCCTGGTTGCCGGTGACAGCAATTACCGCAGTAACGAGCGCCACAAGGGACACCACCGGGGCAAATCCTTCTGCAATGTATTGCCCGCCCTTGCTCGCCCAGGTTTTCAGGCGTGCGGCCTTTGGCGCAGACGCCTTGTCTCCGTCGTCTTTCCTGTCTGTGGCGGTGTCTTCATGTTCGGGTTGCCTTGCCATGGTAGCCTCTGTGATCGTTAGGTTTTAAGGCCGATGCAAACCTTGATTCTAGCACCACGAAATGACCTCCAGGCGCGCCCTGCACGTTCACTTCTGAGCGCCAAATGGGGAGCTCAACGTGGCGGGTTTTTTCTGCTTCGAAGCTTCCAGCGCCTGACGAAAGGGATCCTGTGCCGGGGCTACAGCGCCTTCCCTGGCAATGGCAGGAGGCGCCGGGTTTGCGCCCTGATTTTGTCTGGAAGCTTCCAGTGCCGCCTTGAAGGGGTCAGCCGGGGAGGCTTGCTGCGGGAAACCGGGCGGTGACGCCACATCCCTGATGCCATCCTGCATCGGCGCAGGAGTGGCGGCGCTGCCCCCGTCATGGGCCTGCATGGCCTCCTGGGTGCGCTCGTCAG
>JAJZHC010000141.1 GCA_021804705.1 Pseudomonadota bacterium | reverse complement strand
CTTCCCGCCAGCCCGCGCGCACCGCCGCATCATCCAGTCCCAGAATCGCCGCCATACCACCTACACCTTGCGGCACGGCCTGCTGCATGGCTTCTGCGCGAAAACGCGTCAACCTGACCGCATCGGCGAAGGACAGGCTACCGGCTGCCACCAGGGCCGTATATTCACCCAGACTATGGCCGGCAACGCATTGCGGAGGTTTGCCGCCTGATGCAAGCCAGGCCCGGTACACGGCCACGCCGGCCGCCAGCATGACCGGTTGCGTATGGATCGTCAGCGCCAGCATTTCTTCCGTGCCTTGCGTCACCAGCGCCCAAAGATCCTCCCCCAGAATGGCCGAAGCCTCGTCAAAGGTAGCCCTGATACCAGGCAGGTCGCCATAGGCCTGCATCATGCCCACGGATTGCGAACCCTGCCCTGGAAAAACAAAAGCAAAAGTCATCAGTCTTACTCCTTACATCCTTATCAAGGCCGAGCCCCAGGTAAAGCCGCCACCTACGCCCGCCAGCAGGACACGTTGTCCGGCCGTGATGCGCCCGTCGCGCACGGCAAGATCAAGGGCCAGCGGAATGGATGCGGCTGAGGTGTTGCCGTGCTCGCCCACCGTCACGATGACGCGACTTTTATCAATGCCCACCTTATGGGCCGTGGATTCGATGATGCGCACATTGGCTTGGTGGGGGATCAACCAGTCCACTTCGGATACCTGCAGGTGGTTGGCTTCCAGGGCCTCGCGACACACCTGGTCGAGCACCTTGACGGCAAACTTGAACACCGCGCCACCATCCATCCTGACCGTGGGTGAGCCACTGGCCTTGCCGCCACAAACCGAACCCGGCACCGAGAGCATGTCGGCATGCCGTCCATCCGAATGCAGATGAGTGGAATAAATGCCAGGAGCATCGGCGGGCCGCAGCACCACGGCACCCGCACCGTCGCCAAACAACACGCAGGTATTGCGGTCACTCCAGTCCAGCAGATTGGTAAAGGTTTCAGCGCCCACGACCAAGGCACACTGGGCGCTACCGCTGCGGATGAACTTGTCGGCGATCGAGAGGGCGTACACAAAACCAGTGCAAACAGCCTGGACATCGAAGGCTGCGCCGCCCGTCACACCCAGTTTGGCCTGAAGCAAGCAGGCCGTGCTGGGAAACACCATGTCCGGCGTGGTGGTGGCCACGATGATGAGATCCACCTCGTCCGGGTTCACGCCCGCCACTTCCAGTGCGCGTTGCGAAGCGATCAGGGCCAGGTCACTGGTGGCCTGATTTTCAGCGCGCACATGTCGCTGGCGAATGCCGGTGCGTGACTGGATCCAGGCATCGTTGGTTTCCACGATCTTTTCCAGATCCTGGTTGGTCAGAATACGTTCAGGGGTATAGCTGCCCGTACCTGCAATTTTTGAATAGATCATCAGAGTGAAGGTTCCAGTTGCGCGACAGCAACCTCGATCCGGCCGAGCACGTTGTTGCGGACTTCAGAAGCTGCATATTGCAGGGCATGTCGAAATGCGTAGGCGTCAGCGCCACCATGGCTTTTGACGACCACGCCTTTGAGTCCAAGCAGACTTGCGCCATTATATTGGCGATGGTCAACCTGGCGGCGAAAACGGTTGAGTACAGGCATGGCCACCAGAGCGGCCAGGCGGGTGAGGAAGTTTCGTTGAAACTCGCGCCGGATCATCTGACCCAGCATCCAGGCCAGTCCCTCGGAGGTTTTCAGCACGACATTGCCCACAAAGCCGTCACAGACCACGACATCCACCGTACCCCGGTAGATATCGTCGCCTTCCACGTTGCCATGAAAATTGACGGGGGAAGCCCTGAGCAATTCGGCAGCCCGTTTGATGACCTCGCTGCCCTTGATGGCCTCATGACCAATATTGAGCAGGCCCACGCTGGGGCGTTCCTTGCCGTCCACGGCAGCCGCCAGGATGGCACCCATCAGGCCGAACTGGTAGAGGTGCTCGGCATCGCAATCCACGTTGGCACCAAGATCCAGCACGTAGACATGACCATTGATTGCAGGCAAGGTGGTGGCGATGGCCGGGCGCTGAATGCCGGGCATCATCTTGAGAACGAAGCGTGCCGTCGCCATCAGTGCGCCGGTGTTGCCAGCGCTGACGCAACAGGCTGCGCGCCCATCCCGGACCAGTTCGATGGCCACGCGCATGGAAGAATCCTTCTTCCTTTTGAGAGCTTGCGCAGGAGGCTCGTCCATGGCCACCACTTCAGTAGCAGCATGAACCTGCAGTCGGGATGAGCGAACGGCCTGTTGGCCGCGCAACACCGCCTCGATACGATCAGGCAGGCCTACCAGAATGATGGAGACGCCCGGGTCGCGCTCCAGCAGCTCAAGCGCTGCCGGCACGGTCACTTCAGGCCCGTGGTCCCCGCCCATGGCGTCGACAGCAACAGTGATGTTCACGCTCACGCGTCGGGACCGACGGCAGTGAAAAGAAGATTACTGGTCGCCTTTGGTCCGGACCACTTTCTTGCCGCGATAAAAACCGTTGGGGCTGATATGGTGACGCAGGTGTACTTCACCTGTGGTGGGTTCGGTAGCGAGGGGAGGCGTGCCCAGAAAATCATGGGAACGATGCATCCCGCGCTTGGACGGTGACTTTTTGTTTTGCTGAACTGCCATGCTGCTACTCCTTCAAATCGGATCATGAAGACCCGGTTAATCGATTATGGACCGGACGTCTTTTTCAATTTAGCCAACGCCGCAAACGGGTTTTCCCGTTTTTGCTGGCTGGCTTCTGTTCCTGCGCCGCAAACTTCCTTTGCATGGGCCGGTGCAAGCGGCAGTGCAAGCAGGATTTCATCTTCCACCAGGGCCGCCACATCCAGCCGCTCGGGCTGCACAATCACGTCAACGCCAGCCACTTCATCTTCCAGCTCCGGCAATGCCGCTTCATCCTTCACCATCACGATCTGTTCATCGATCTCAAGATCGAAGGGAAACCCCTCCAGACAGCGTTGGCAGGTCAACAGGACCCGGCCGTCCAGATGAATCGTGACCATAGGCAATCCGTCGAGCGCCTTTCCGCCCTCGAGGCGATAATGAAATTTGCCCTCACCTGAATGGAGCACCCCTTTGAGGCGCTCAAGATCACCCGGAAAACCGTGACCCTCTATGACTTCACCCAGCGCTGCAAAACGCATGGGATCAAGTATGGGAGCTTCAAACATAAGGCCGGTATTCTAGTGCCTCTTACCCATATTGTCAAAGACTTAAAGAGGTTTTGTTGAGAGCTTGCTATAGTGTGCGGTATCCAAAAATGCGAGATTGCACCATGCCCTCCCTGGTTTTGGCCTCTGGCTCTGCCTACCGCCGGGAATTACTCTCCCGACTGGGCCTGCCCTTCGAGACGGCCTCCCCTCACCTTGATGAATCGCCCCTGCCTGGTGAGGCACCGCTGGTCACCTGCGAGCGCCTGGCTCAGGAGAAGGCCCGCAAGATCGCCCCATCCCATCCGCACGCCTTGATCATTGGCAGCGACCAGATAGCCCTGTTGCATGGGGAACTGGTAGGCAAACCCGGAAACCACGCCAATGCCGTGCGCCAGCTGCAACGGGCCAGCGGGCAGGAAATGACTTTCCATACTGCCCTGTGCCTGTTGAATGCCGAGACCGGGCGCATGCAACTGAACCGGGTGGTGGTCACCGTGCAATACCGAAGCCTGCACCCGGAGCAGATCGAGCGCTATCTGGCAGCGGACCAACCCTATGATTGCGCTGGCAGCGGCCGCATCGAAACGCTGGGCATTACCCTGGTGGAATGGGTCAAAAGCGACGACCCCACGGCGCTGATCGGTTTGCCCCTGATTTCCCTGACGAGCATGCTGCTCAACGAAGGCGTCGTCCTGCCTTAGTGCAAGTAACCCGCCTCTTCAAGCCAGAAGCGCGCGCATCAAGACAATGCCCACCCAGGTCAGCCCCAGGGAGCCAGCCGTATGCGCCCATACCTCGATGAAGGCTGCAAAGCGCCTGCCGTGGCGGAAACTGTTCACCACCTCGGCAGAAAATGTGGAGAACGTGGTGAGCCCGCCCAGAAAGCCCGTCAGCAGCAACAGGCGTAGCGACTCGGGCACCCAATGCAGCACCAGGCCCTCACTGAGCACCCCCATCAAAAACCCTCCCAGCAAGTTGGCTGCAAGGGTGCCCAGCGGCAAGCGTGGCAGCAAGGCATTGAAGGCCGTGGAGAAGCCCCAACGCAGCCAGGAG
>JAJZHC010000012.1 GCA_021804705.1 Pseudomonadota bacterium | reverse complement strand
CGCCTATCAGTTGGCCCTCAAGGGACATGCGGTCACCATTTTCGACGAGCATGAATACCTGGGCGGCATGATGCGCTACGGTATTCCTGGATTCCGTACGCCGCGCCATGTGCTGGATGCTGAAATCCAGCGCATTCTGGACCTCGGGGTGCAGACGCACCTCAATTGCCACATCGGCAAGGACATCACGCTGGAGCAGATCCGTGCCGATTATGACGCCGTATTTCTGGGCATGGGAGCCCAGTCCGGTCGCGCCTTGCCCACGCCGGACAGCGAAGCGCCCAATGTGGTGACTGCCACGGCCTTCCTCAAGGCTTTCAATGACGGACGCCTCAAGTACGTGGGCAAGCGGGTGGTGGTGGTGGGCGGCGGCGACACGTCCATCGACGTGGCGACGGTGGCAAGACGCCTGGGTCACATCGAACATGGCAAGCCGGTGGATACCGAACGTGCCATCGCCGGACGCATGGCCCATGACGTGGCCGAAATTTCAGCCAAGGAGGGTGCCGACGTTACCCTCACCACAGTGTTTTCCATCGACAAGATGCAGGCCAACAAGCACGAGGTGGAGCAAGCGCTGGCCGAGGGCATCGACATCCGTGGCAACCTCGTGCCGATGGGCATTGTGCGCGGTGCAGATGGCCGCGCCATGGCATTGCGCGTTATGCGTTGCGAAGCAAAGCTCGTGAGTGGCAAGCTTGAAATCAAGCAGGTGCCAGACAGCGAGGAAGACATTCCAGCCGACCTCATCGTCTCTGCCATCGGCCAGGCCGTGGACTTTTCCGGGCTGGAGGAGTTTGACAACGGGCACGGGGCGGTCAGCGCAGACAGGAATTACCAGGTGCAGGGAATACCCGGCGTCTATGCCGGGGGTGACGTCCTTCGCCCGCATTTACTGACCACGGCCATCGGCCATGGTGCCATTGCCGCCGAGGGCATCGACCAGTTTCTTGCCGGTGAAGAGCCCGACAAGCGTCCAAAAATCGATGTTCACACCTTTGACCTGATGCGCAAGATGGTGGAGTCCGGGCTTTCCATCGAACCCATCTCCGAGCCAACCTGGGGAACCGACAGTGCGGCGGTGGTCCACAATTTCGACAATCGTTCGGGTCGGTATGTGATCACGCATAAAGAGCTGTTTCTGGGGCACTTTGGCTATGTGGCGCGTAAAAAGCGCGATGTCACCACCCTCACGAGGGAAAGCGCGCTGGGCAACTTCGACGAGCGCCTGCACGCTTTGTCGGAAACCGACGCCGTGGCAGAAGCCAAGCGCTGCATGAGTTGCGGCATGTGCTTCCAGTGCGACAACTGCGTGGTCTATTGCCCGCAGACCGCGGTGTTTCGCGTGCCCAAATCCAGGTCCACGGTGGGGCGCTACGTGGATACCGACTACGCCAAGTGCATCGGTTGCCATATTTGCCACGATGTTTGTCCTACCGGGTATATCCAGATGGGATTGGGTGAGTAGGAGGCATGCGCATGCAGTCCGGTTGGACCATGATCGGAAGGATGGCGCTGCTGCTGGCGCTGGCGGGCCCTCTGGCGGCGGCCGTCAGCGAGCCTGTGCTCGACATCGGACAGGGGGGTAAATGCGTGGATGATCCCAAGTTCATGCGGCTCAACCACATGAAGCTGATGCGCCACCAGCGCGACGAAACCGTTCGCCAGGGCATTCGTGGCGGTAAATATAGCCTGGCCGGTTGTGTGGACTGCCACGCCAGCAAGAAAAACCACAGTGTCCTCGGCACTGACCAGAATTTTTGCCAGGGCTGTCATGTCTATGCGGCCGTCAAAATTGATTGCTTTGAATGCCATTCCAGCGAACCGCGTCGCGCGCTTGCCGGGGAGCCTCCGAAATGAGCTGCAACCACGACCAACAACGACGTCAGTTCCTCTCGCGCGGCGCTGCCCTGACGGCTGCGGTGAGTATTGCGCCGGGTCTCATGCTCTATGACTTCGCGCGCGCGCGCCCGCCGGGTGAGGCCGCCAACCCCGCCGTGCGCTGGGGCATGCTGATTGACACCACCCAGTGCGAGAGTGGCTGCGATGCCTGTGTCAGCGCCTGCAACAAGGAAAACGGCCTGAGCGGGCGCACCTTGCCCACCGATTCCCAGTGGATCAGAAAGCTTGAGCTGCAGCAGGAGGACACGGGGCGCAAGATTTCCATGCCCATGATGTGCCAGCATTGTGCCGAGCCTCCCTGCGTCGATGTATGTCCCACGGGCGCTTCCTTCAAACGGGCAGATGGCATCGTGCTGGTGGACAAGCATCGTTGCATCGGTTGCCGCTATTGCATGATGGCCTGCCCCTACAAGGCGCGCTCCTTCGTGCACGAGCCGGTGACGGATCACTCTGGCGCCACGCCGCGCGGGCAGGGCACCGTGGAGAGCTGCACGCTTTGCGTGCACCGCGTGGATCAGGGCGTGGCCCCGGCTTGTGTGGAAGCTTGTGCCAGGGAAGGGCACCAGGCCATCCTGTTCGGCAATCTCAACGATCCGAAAAGCGCCATCGCGCAACGCATTCGCAGCGTGGCTTCGGTGAAGCTGCGCGCCGACCTTAATCTCGATCCAGGCATTTCCTTTGTGGGAATCTAGCCGCCATGCACCATAGAACCTTCGCACAGATCGAAATCCGCTACTTTTACCTGTTGCTCGCCTTCGGGTTGGCGGTGGTGCTGGCTGGGCTCGTGGCCGCCCAGCAGATGGAGGCGCACGGTCACATCATCAGTGGCATGAACAACCAGGTAGTGTGGGGATTGCCCCATGTTTTTGCCATTTTCATGATCGTTTCGGCGTCGGGGGTGCTCAACGTGGCCTCCGTAGGTTCCGTGTTCGGGCGCCATGTGTACAAGGCGCGCGCGCCCCTGGCGGGACTGCTGTCGCTGGCGCTGCTCGCCGGCGGATTGATGGTGCTGATGCTGGATCTGGGGCGCCCAGACCGCGTCATCGTGGCCATCACGAACT
The DNA here is from genome assembly GCA_021804705.1 of Pseudomonadota bacterium. Taxonomy (GTDB): domain Bacteria; phylum Pseudomonadota; class Gammaproteobacteria; order Burkholderiales; family Ferrovaceae; genus JAJZRV01. The sequence goes on along the minus strand of JAJZHC010000012.1, from coordinate 13,319 downwards.
ACAATCCCACCTCGGTGTTTGCCTGGAACGTCCTGCTCTATTCGGGGCTGTTTGCCACGGTGGGGCTCTACCTGTGGACGCTCATGGATCGCACCATGGGGGGCTGGTCCAAACCGGCAGGTTTGCTGGTGTTTGTCTGGCGCATCATTCTCACCACCGGCACCGGACTCATCTTTGCCTTTCTGGTGGCACGCCAGGCGTATGCCTCCGCCCTGCTGCCACCGCTGTTCATCATCATGTCCTTTACCTGGGGGCTCGCCATTTTCCTGATTGTGCAGTTCGCCATGTTCAGCTGGAACGAGTTGCAGCTCAATCCTGCCATCCAGAAGCGCCTTAAAAACCTGCTGGGCCTCTTCGTGGTTTCGGTGCTGTATCTTGTGGCCACTTATCATCTCACCAACCTGTACTTCTCCCGCCAGGTGGCCTTCGAGCGCTTCATCCTCACGCAGGGTGGCTTTTATACCGGCCTGTTCTGGGGAGGCTATGTGGTCTTGGGAAGTATCGTGCCGCTGTTGCTGATTTTCATGCCCGGGCTGGGGCAGGCACGCTGCGTCCTGCTGGCCTCCCTGCTGGTGCTGCTAGGGGCCTTCTCACTGCTCTATGTGTTCATCATCGGCGGGCAGGCATTTCCGCTGCTCATCGTTCCGGGGTACACCGTGCACAGCAGTTTTGGCGACGGACAGCTGGCCAGCTATGCGCCCACCGTGTTTGAGTGGGCCCTTGGGGCAGGAGGCCTCGGTGTGGCCTTCGTGATCGTCACGGTGGGGGTGCGCATCCTCAATTTTCTGCCCCACGACGACCCGCGTCAACTCATGGAGGGTAACTGAGCTGATGCACCGCATGCTGGTTTCGGCCGCCCATAAATCTTCCGGCAAGACCACCATCAGTGTCGGCCTGTGCGCGGCATTCCGGGACCGCGGCCTGGCCGTTCAACCCTTCAAGAAGGGGCCGGACTACATCGATCCCCTCTGGCTGTCGCAAGCCAGCGGTCACGCTTGCCGAAATCTGGACCTCTACCTCATGCGCGCCGACGAGATTGAAGACATCTTCGAGCGCCATGGATCAGGCATGGATGTCAGCCTGGTGGAAGGCAACAAGGGGCTCTATGATGGCCTGGCGCTGGACGGCAGCAACAGCAATGCGGCCCTTGCCAAGCTGCTCGGGCTGCCCGTGGTGCTGGTGATCGATGCCCGCGGCATGACGCGCGGCATTGCGCCCCTCATTCTGGGATACCAGGCTTTCGACCGCGACATTCGCATCGCCGGGGTCATCCTCAACCAGTTGGGTGGCAGCCGACACGAGTCGAAGTTGCGCGCTGTGGTGGAGCACTACACCGATGTACCGGTGTTAGGCGCGGTGCATCATGATCCAGGTCTGTTCGTGCAGGAACGCCATCTGGGGCTGATCCCCGGAAACGAAGCAGTGGAATCAGCCGCCATGATCGCGGCCATGGGGCTGCGCATGGCTTCCCAGGTGGACCTGGAGCGGTTGCTGGAGTTGACTGGGGGGCCAGCAACATTAAAGGTAACATTGGGGACAGACCCCGAAATGGGGTCTGTCCCCAATGTTACCTTTAATGTTGCTGCCCCTACCCCGGTGCGCATCGCCATCGCGCGCGATCGCGCCTTCGGCTTTTATTATGCCGACGATCTCGATGCCCTGGAGGCGGCCGGGGCCACGTTGGTACCTTTTGACACCCTCGCCGACGCCAGGCTGCCCGAGGTGGATGGCCTCTACATCGGCGGCGGTTTTCCCGAGATGTTTGCGCCGCAGCTTGCGGCCAATGCAGCGCTGCGCGAAGCCCTGCGCCGCGCGCTGGCTGCGGGGCTGCCGGCCTACGCCGAATGCGGCGGTTTGATGTATTTGTCGCGCACATTGACCGTCGCAGGCCATGCTTACCCGATGGTGGGCGCCATTCCTGGTGATGTGGTGATGAATGAACGACCCGTGGGGCGAGGTTATGTGCACCTCTGCGAACGCATGGGGCACCCCTGGCCGCGCCCCCGTTCGCCAGCTCAGGAAATAAGGGCACACGAATTTCATTACTCCAGCCTTGACAATCTGCCGGCCGACGCGCAATTTGCCTTCGAAGTGAAGCGTGGCCACGGCATTGACGGTCGCCATGATGGCATTCTGGTCAACAACCTCCTCGCCTCCTATACCCACCTGCGCACCATCGGCTCGTGTTATTGGGCCACGCGTTTCGTTGCCTTCGTGCGCCAGCACCGGCAGCATAAAACCGGCGCACTGCAGGAAACACTCGGCGCGCTACAATGACGTGATGGAACATTCTTTTGCATCATATGTCCAGATTCTGGGCAAGGGTCGGCGCGGCGCACGCGATCTGACGCATGAAGAGGCGCGTGAGGCCATGGCCCTGATTCTTTCGGGTGCCGTGGAGCCGGTGCAACTGGGCGCTTTTTTGATGCTGATGCGCGTCAAGGAAGAAACCGCAGCCGAGCTGGCGGGCTTCGTTGCGGCTGCCCGTGCGTCACTTCCCAGGCCGTCCAGCCTGGTGACGGTGGATCTGGATTGGGCCAGTTACGCCGGCAAGCGGCGCCAGTTGCCCTGGCACCTGCTGGCAGCCCTGTTGCTGGCCAGTCACGGCAGCCGGGTGTTGATGCATGGCGTGGGCGGCGGGACGGCCGGCCGCGTCTTCGTGCCCCAGGCCCTTGCTGCGCTGGGGCTGGCGCCTGCCCGATCGCCTGCAGAAGCCGCGCAGCAGCTGGAACGACATCACTTTGCCTTTCTGCCACTGGAGGCCGTCAGTCCCGTACTGCAGGGCATGCTCGATCTCAAATCCGTTCTGGGACTGCGCTCGCCGGTGCATACCCTGGTGCGCATGCTCAATCCCTTTGCCGCGCAGACCTCCATCATCGGCATCTTTCACCCGGGCTACGACGACAGGCACCAGGAGGCCGCCGCATTGCTGGGCGATCCGGGGCTTGCCGTATTCAAGGGGGAGGGGGGAGAACCTGAACGCAATCCGGATGCGGACTGCAACGTCAGGCTATGGCGTGAAGGGCAAAAGCAAAACCAGGTGTGGCCCGCCCTGTTCGGGCAGCGCCATCTGCGCGACGAGACGCTGGATTGCAGCCGGATGCGGCGCCTCTGGCGCGATGAGGAAGCAGATGAATACGGCACGGCCGCCGTGATCGGCACTGCAGCCATTGCCCTGACCGCCCTGGGGCGCGCGGCCGATCCCGAACAGGCCATGCTGCAGGCGGCGCATCTTTGGCACATCCGCAATCGACATTTTCTTGAAAGCATTGCCTACTGAACATGCAAACCTCCAAGACCGGCGAAGTCTATCTGGTGGGGGCCGGTCCTGGCGATCCCGACCTGCTCACCCTGCGCGCCCTGCGCCTGATACAGCAGGCCGATGTGGTGCTCTATGACAATCTGGTGTCCAAACCCATTCTGGCGCTGATTCCGGAGGGAACACAGCAGATCTTTGTGGGCAAGCGCCGGGGTAATCACACGTTGCCGCAGGAACAGATCAATGATCTGCTGGTGCGCCTGGCCCAGGAGGGGCATCGGGTGCTTCGCCTGAAGGGGGGCGATCCGTTCATTTTCGGACGCGGCGGCGAGGAAATCGAAAAACTGGCGCGCCACCACATTCGATTTCAGGTGGTGCCTGGCATTACGGCCGCCTCCGGTGTGGCCGCCTATGCCGGCATTCCGCTAACTCACCGCGACCACGCACAACGCTGCGTATTCGTCACCGGCCATCTCAAGGATGGCAGCATGGATCTGGACTGGAATCTTCTGGCCAGGGCCGGACAGACCGTGGTGGTCTACATGGGGTTGCAGGGGCTCGACATGCTCTGCCGCGAACTGGTGGCCCATGGTCTCAGGGCAGAAACGCCAGCGGCCATTGTGCAGCAAGGCACCACGCAGCATCAACGCGTGGTCACCGGAACGCTGGCAACCCTGCCCGAACTGGCGCGGCAAGCCCGACTGCAGGCGCCCACCCTGATCATCGTGGGCGGGGTGGTCACGCTGCATCAAACGCTCAAGTGGTTTGTTCCCGAATCGCAGCCGGCAGGCTGAGGCCTACTTCTTGGGCGGACTGCAGAACTGTTCCTGCAACGCGTTGATGATGGCGATGGATTCGGGACTGGCAATGCTGTAATAGATATGCTTGCCTTCCCGGCGCGTGTTGACCAACCCTTCCTCGCGCAGCACCCCCAGTTGTTGGGAGAGCGTAGGCTGACGGATATCCAGCGAGGATTCCAGGTCGCTGACGCAGGCTTCGCCTCCGGCAAGCCGGCACAACAGGACCAGGCGGTCCGGGTTGGCCAGAACCTTGAGCAGGCCGCAGGCGCGATCTGCCGAGGCATGCATCGCATCAAAATCCAGCTTTTTTCCTGTTGACGGTGACTTCATGGCATCCGGTTCATCAAGAAACCAGTTGACACTATACCACAAAACAATATATAAATACACATAATGTAATTTGCTAAAATGTATAGATGCAAATTCGTAACGGACCGGGGTTATATTAGCGTGAGGAGTCCTAATATCGGCCCTACTGAAGTCCGGAACCCATGGAGAATGGAATGAAATCCAGACAGATTTGGCCCTTGAACCCTATTTTCGGCATTGCGCTGGCATGGAGCATTGCCACGCACTCTGCCCTGGCTGCGGGAGCGGCCCCGGCAACTGGCACAACACCTCCATCAAGCCAGTTGGCCAGCTTTGATGCCGTGGTCGAGGCCGAGCGTCAAACCGTCATGGCGGCACAGGTGTCTGGCGCCGTGGTCGAGATTTCCGTCAAGGCGGGTGATCGCGTCCAGGCTGGGCAGAGCCTGCTGCGCATGGATGCCCGGGCCGCCAACCAGTCCGCAGCCGTGAGCGAAGCGCAGGTACAATCGGCCCGCGCTGCACTGGCCGTGGCCAGCAAGGATTACGAACGGCAAAAACAGTTGTTTGCCCAGGACTATATCAGCCAGGCGGCGCTGGAACGGGCCGAAGCCCGTTTCAAGGCCACCGAGGCCGAAACCAATGCCCAGTTGGCCCAGGCGGCTGCAGCGCACACCCAGGCGGGTTACTACACCTTGCGTGCGCCTTATGCAGGGGTGGTGGCCGAGGTACCTGTCATGTTGGGTGACATGGCCATGCCGGGGCGACCACTCCTGATGCTCTATGACCCTGCCGGCCTGCGGGTAACTGCCGCAGTTCCTCAAGGGTCCATCCAGGCAGGCTGGACGGCTGCTGCCGTGAAGGTGGAGTTGCCCGGGCAGACCGCTGAACGCCAGTGGGTGACGCCGTCCTATCTCAAGGTGCTGCCCACCGTGGATCCTGCTACGCATACCATGCAGGTGCGTCTGGGTTTGCCTGCAGCCACCCCCGGTGTTGCGCCCGGCACTTTTGCGCGCGTCTGGCTGCCCGGGGTTGAAAAAACGGCAGGCCCGCTCATGGTTCCGCTCTCTGCCGTGGTGCGCCGTGCCGAAATGACGGGCCTCTATGTGCTGGATGCACAGGGGCGCCCATTGCTGCGCCAGGTGCGCCTGGGGAGGGTCATCAACGATCAGGTGGAGGTGTTGAGCGGGCTTGATGCCAACGAAAAAGTGGCGCCCGATGCCCAGGCCGCCCTGACGGCTGCGCACTGAGAGGGCACATGAGCAAACCCATGGGGATTTCCGGGCGCATCGCTGCGTACTTCCAGAGCGCCCAGATCACACCGCTGCTGGCATTGGTGGCCTTCCTGCTGGGAGTCTTCGCCGTGCTTGTCACGCCACGCGAGGAAGAGCCCCAGATCAACGTCACCATGGCCAATGTGCTGATTCCTTTTCCGGGTGCCTCGGCGCGCGATGTGGAACAGATGGTGGCGACACCCGCCGAACAGGTGCTCTCTCAGATCCAGGGCATCGAGCATGTGATGTCAGTGTCCCGTCCCGGGCTTGCGGTCATCACTGTCCAGTACAAGGTGGGCGTGCCGCGTATCGAAGCGCTGGTGCGCCTGTACGATACCGTCAACGCCAATGCGGACTGGCTGCCCCATGGGCTGGGCGCCATGCAGCCCATCATCAAACCCAAGGGCATTGACGACGTGCCCATCGTCACGCTCACCCTGTACAGCAAGGATCAGCAAACCGGTGCCTACGACCTGGAACGGGTGGCCCACAGCATCGAATCCGATTTGAAGCGCGTGCGCGGCACGCGCGAAGTGACGACGCTGGGCGGACCCGGGCGTGCGGTACGCGTCGAGATCGATCCGGCGCGCCTCAATAGTTCCGGCATCAGCCTTGCGCAACTGCGCGCTGCCATACAGTCGGCCAACATGGGCCTGCCCCTGGGCGATTTGCTGACGGGCAATCGCGCCATTGCGCTGGAGTCGGGTGACTATCTCAAGAACGCCCGCGACGTGGGCGAGCTGGTGGTGGGCGTGCAGAATGGGCGCCCGCTCTATTTGCGTGAAGTGGCCAACGTGGAAAACGGCCCGCTCATTCCCAGCCGCTATGTATGGTACGGCGAGCCTGGCAAGGCGGGCGCAACCGAATATCCTGCGGTCACGATTGCCATCACCAAAAAGCCCGGAGAAAACGCCATCGATGTCGCCAACGCCGTCATGCAGCGCGTGCAAACCCTGAAGAACACCGTCATTCCCGCGGATGTGCAGGTGGCCGAAACGCGCAACTATGGTGAGACGGCCAATGACAAGGCCAAAAAACTGATTCAGAAGCTCCTGTTTGCCACGGCTTCCGTGGTGGCCCTGGTCTTCATCGCGCTGGGCCGACGCGAAGCGGCCATCGTGGGTACCGCTGTGGTACTGACCCTCACCGTCACGCTGTTTGCATCCTGGGCCTGGGGCTTCACCCTCAACCGGGTTTCACTGTTTGCACTGATCTTTTCCATTGGCATTCTGGTCGATGACGCCATTGTGGTGGTGGAGAACATTCACCGGCACCAGCAACTCTTTCCGGGCAAAACCCTGCGCGAGATCATCCCGGGCGCAGTGGATGAAGTGGGGGGGCCCACCATCCTCGCCACCCTGACCGTGATCGCAGCGCTACTGCCTATGGCCTTCGTCACCGGACTGATGGGACCCTACATGAGCCCCATCCCCATCAACGCCAGCATGGGCATGCTGCTTTCCCTCACCATTGCCTTCGTGGTCACGCCCTGGCTGGCACGCCTGTGGATGAAGTCCTCGCATGGAAACGGCCATGGGGCACATGCGCCACCCGGCGGCATGGCCGCACGCATCACGCCCTGGTTTGAACGCATCTCATGCCGCTTCTGGACGATCAGCGGGGGGCGCGCAACCGGCGCCTGATGGGGTTTGGCATTGCCGGCCTGATTGCGCTGTCGATGCTGCTGCCGGCCACCGGGCTGGTGCTGCTCAAGATGCTGCCCTTTGACAACAAGTCTGAGTTCCAGGTGGTGGTTGACATGCCTGCGGGCACGCCGCTGGAACAGACCGCCGCAGCGCTGCACGAGATGGGCGCCTACCTGGCCACGGTGCCGGAAGTGACCGACTACCAGGCCTACGCAGGTACGGCCGCCCCCATCAATTTCAACGGTCTGGTGCGCCAGTACTATCTGCGCGCCGGCGGCGATGTGGGGGATATCCAGGTCAACCTGGTGGACAAGCATCATCGCAAGGAACAAAGCCACGCCATCGCCACCCGGGTGCGCCCGCCGTTGCAGGCCATCGGCAAACGCTTCGGGGCCAACGTCAAGGTTATCGAAGTGCCTCCCGGCCCGCCGGTGCTTGCTCCCATCGTGGCCGAAATCTACGGTCCGGATGCTGAAGGACGTCGACAGGTGGCCAAGGCAGTGCGGGCGGTATTCGAAAAAACGCCAGGCATTGTGGACGTGGATGATAGCAGTATCGCCGAAGCCCCCAAAAAAATGCTCCGGGTGGACCGTCGTAAGGCGGCTCAGCTGGGCATTTCCCAGCAAACCATTGCCACGACGTTGCAGACCGCATTATCGGGTGAAGCCGTGACCTGGTTGCATGATCAGACCAAGTATCCCGCTTCTGCATGGGTGCAGTTGCCCGGCCACCTGCAGGGTGATCTCAATGCCTTGCTGCAGTTGGGCGTGCGCGGCGCGCAGGGGCAACTGGTGCCATTGCGCGAGTTGGTGACCCTGTCCGACACCGTGCGCGAACAGCCGGTTTACCACAAGGATTTGTTGCCGGTTAATTTCGTGGTGGGGGACATGGCGGGTAAGGTGGACAGCCCGCTCTATGGCATGTTTGCCATGCGTCATGACATCACCGCCATCAAGACGCCTGGCGGAGGAACGCTGACCGATTACTTTATCAGCCAGCCTGAAGACCCTTATCGGGGTTACTCGCTCAAGTGGGACGGCGAGTGGCAGATTACCTATGAAACCTTTCGTGACATGGGGGCGGCATACGCGGTGGGCCTTGTGCTGATCTATCTGCTGGTGGTGGCGCAGTTTGGCTCTTACCTGACCCCGCTCATCATCATGGCGCCCATTCCGCTCACCATCATCGGGGTGATGCCGGGGCATGCGCTGCTGGGCTCGCAATACACCGCCACCAGCATGATCGGCATGATCGCCCTGGCCGGCATCATCGTGCGCAATTCCATCCTGCTGGTGGACTTCATCAACCTGCAGCTCAAGGAGGGGGTTCCGTTCAAGGAGGCCATCGTGCATTCGGCCATCACGCGTGCCCAGCCTATCGTGCTGACGGGGCTTGCTGCCATGCTGGGCGCCTTCTTCATCCTGGACGATCCCATTTTCAACGGGCTCGCCATCTCGCTGATCTTCGGTATTTTCGTGTCAACCTTGTTGACCCTGGTGGTCATTCCCACCTTGTATTACGCGGCCTACCGCCGGCGTTATTCAACCATTCAACCCTCACAAGGAGAACCATCATGAAATCCTGGCAACTGGTACGCGTTATTGCAGGGTCCCTGATCCTGATGTCCCTCGCCTTTGGCGTGCCGGGCAGCCCGCTGTTCCTCAGTCCGTGGTGGCTGGCCTTTACGGCTTTCATCGGCGTCAACTTGCTGCAAAGTGGCCTCACCCACTGGTGCCTGATGGAAACCCTGTTGCGCAAGTTAGGCTTGCCTGCCGGATGCTGATGACCATGGTCAAGCGCGCGGTGACCCTGAACGCACGGCGACTGCTATGGGTTGCCGTGAGCGCTTTGTTTGCATCATGGGCGCAGGCTACCGATCTCATGCAAGCCTGGCAGGCCGCGCAGCAGCACGACCTGGATTATGTGGCGGCCCAGGCAGCGCATGAGGCCGGGCAGGCGCGGCGCGACCAGTCCAATGCGCTGTGGCGGCCCACCTTGCAGGCCACAGGAACCACCGGGCGCATGACCAACGACAGCCAAACCCAGGGTGCCCAGTTTTATGCGCCAGGTTTTCCGCTCACCAACAATGCGGTTTTCAACACATCCATCAATAACGGCATGATGGATCGTTGGGCGCTCTCCGCGCGTCAGCCCCTCCTCAACCGCGAGCGCCTGGCCCAAAGCCGGCAGCTGGACCTCAATGCAGAAGTCTCTGAGCTGGAATGGCAAACTGCCCGCCAGGATTTGATGCTGCATACGGCGCAACGCTATTTTGACGTGGCCTTGGCCCAGGAAGCGCTACGAGTGGCGCGCCGGCAGGAACAGTCCGTCGAGAAGGCCCTGGGTGAAGTCAAGGCCCGTTATCAGTTGGGCGATGTGCCGATTACCGATACCCATGAAGCAGCTGCCCGCATGGAAGCCATCCGTGCCCAGATCCTGGCAGCCGAAACCGACTTGCAGCTCAAGCAGGCGGCCTTGTCCGATGCCACGGGCCTGCCCATGGACAAAATCGAGGCCCTGCAGCCCACCAAGGGCGATTTGCCGTTGCCTGGCGCTCCGCTCGAGCAGTGGACCAGCGATGCGGCTGCCGGCAACCCCGGGTTGCGCATGCAATTGTTGCGGGTGGATGTGGCGCGCGAAGAGTCGGCACGCTACAGCGCCCTCGCTTCTCCCTCGCTCGACCTGGTGGGTGAGGTGACCCGCGACCACCTGTCCGGCAGCGGAGATTATGGTGCTGCCAGCAACGTCATGCATACCACGCTGGTGGGTCTGCAACTCACCATTCCCATCTATACGGGGGGCATGCGCAGCGCGCGTCACGACGAAGCGCAACGCCTGGCAGACAAGGCGCTCACCGACTCCGACCGGGCGCGCCAACAAGTGGCCCTGCAAACCCGTGCCGCCTGGTTGGGCCTCACGGCCGGGGCAGGGCGGGCCCATGCGCTGGCCGCAGCCCTGAAGGCCAGCCAGTCGCGTCTGGATGCTACCCGGTTGGGCCACAAGATGGGCGATCGCAGCACCCTCGACCTGCTCAATGCTGAAAGCGATGCGGCCAATGCGCGTCTGTCCTGGCTTCAGGCGCGCGTGGCAGTCATGATGAATCGGCTGCAGCTTGCTGCGTTGGCCGGTAAACTGGAAGAGTCCCAATTGCATGACATCAACCTGCTCCTCGAACCGGCAGTTGATGAGGCCAACCCACCCAGCAGCAAACCATAACGGAGGATAGATATCATGGCTCATATCGTCATACTTGGAGCAGGAACGGGGGGCATGCCCGCGGCTTACGAACTGCGTCAGAAGCTGGATTCCTCCCACCGCATTACTGTGGTCAATGCGGTCGACTATTTCCAGTTCGTGCCATCCAATCCCTGGCTGGCGGTAGGTTGGCGCACGCGCGAGGCCATCACCTTTCCCATTCGCCCCTATCTGGCCAAAAAAGGCATCAATTTTGTAGCCCAGCCCGTCAGCCGCATTGATGCGGAAGGCAACGCGCTGGACTTTCCCGATGGTAGCCGCGTCACCTACGACTACCTCGTCATTGCCACAGGCCCCAAGCTGGCCTTCGAGGAAGTGGCAGGTGCGGGCCCTGCGGGGCACACCCATTCCATCTGCACCGTAGATCATGCCGAGAAGGCGTTTCAGGGTTATCAAGAACTGCTGCGTGACCCTGGCCCCGTCGTCATCGGCGCCTTTCCGGCAGCTTCCTGTTTTGGTCCGGCTTATGAATTTTCCTTCATCGTCAATCGCGATTTGCGCAATCGCAAGATCCGCAACAAGATTCCCATGACCTACGTCACCAGCGAGCCTTACATCGGGCATCTGGGGCTGGGCGGGGTGGGCGATTCCAAGTCCATGCTGGAAAGCGAGTTTCGCAACAACGACATCAAGTGGATCACCAACGCCAAGGTCACCAAGGTGGAGCCGGGCAAGATGTTTGTTACCGAACTCGATGACATGGGGAACGTCAAGAAGGAACACGAGCTGCCCTTCAAGTACAGCATGATGCTACCCGCCTTCAAGGGAGTTGATCCTGTGGCCGCGGTGGAAGGTCTGTGCAATCCGCGCGGCTTTGTGATCGTGGATGAATACCAGCGCAGCAAGAAATTCCGCAACATCTTTTCGGCGGGGGTCTGTGTGGCTATTCCTCCGGTGGAAACCACGCCGGTGGCTACCGGAACCCCCAAAACGGGGTACATGATCGAGTCCATGGTGACGGCCATCGTGCATAACATCTGGGCCGACATCAACAATCAGCCTGCTGACAGCAAGGGCACCTGGAACGCGTTCTGTCTGGCTGACATGGGTAACACGGGTGCCGCTTTCGTCGCGCTGCCACAGATTCCGCCGCGCAACGTCAACTGGTTCAAAAAAGCACGCTGGGTGCATTGGGCCAAGGTCGCTTTCGAGAAATATTTCATCTACAAAATGAAACAGGGCCATTCCGAACCCATTTACGAAAAGCATGTGTTGCGCTGGATGGGTATTGAACGCCTGCAAGACAAACATTAAGGGAGCATCGATTCATGGGGCTGTTTTCACATTTCATGGCGGCTGTCAGCAACAAGGACACTGCCGAACTTCCGGCCAATGCCCAGCTGATTGACGTGCGTTCTCACGCTGAATTCGTGACGGGCCATGTAGACGGGGCTTTCAACCTGCCGCTGGATCGTTTCAATCACGAAATCCAGCGCGTGGTGCCCGACAAGGCCACACCAGTCATTCTGTATTGCCGTTCCGGCGCCCGTTCCGGCCATGCGCTGTCCGTCATGCGCCAGCTGGGTTACCAGCAGGCCTTCAATGGTGGCAGCGTAGGGGCCCTGGCCATGCGGCTTTCCAGAGATATCCGCCGAGGTTCCTGACATCATGCTGCGGCGGATGTTTCACTCGAAACTGACACGCGAACTCACCGTTGTGGTGATCCTGAAGGTGCTGCTACTCACGCTGATCTGGTGGGCTTTTGTGCGGGGCCACCGGGTTGCTGTGGATGAAGCCGGCATGGCGACTGCACTGCGGCTCAACGAGACTCAATCTGTAAACTCCGGAGGTGATCATCATGATCAGTGAACAGCTGGTAGATCTGTCGCGGCTGCAGTTTGCCGTGACGGCCCTGTACCATTTCCTGTTTGTCCCCTTGACGTTGGGCATGGTCTGGATTCTCGTGGTCATGGAAAGCGTCTATGTCATGACCGGCAAAGCCGTCTACAAGGACATGACCCGCTTCTGGGGCAAGCTGTTCGGCATCAATTTTGCCCTGGGTGTCACCACGGGCATCACCATGGAATTTCAGTTCGGGACCAACTGGGCCTATTATTCCCACTATGTGGGCGATATCTTTGGGGCGCCACTGGCCATTGAGGGTCTGATGGCCTTCTTCCTGGAATCGACGTTCATCGGCCTGTTTTTCTTTGGCTGGGACCGCCTTTCCCGGCCAAAACACCTGATGGTGACGCTGCTGATGGCGGTGGGCACCAACCTGTCAGCTCTGTGGATCCTGATTGCCAATGGCTGGATGCAAAACCCGGTTGGTGCCGAATTCAATTACACCACCATGCGCATGGAACTGGTGGATTTCTGGGCCATGCTGTTCAACCCGGATGCCCAGGCCAAGTTTGTCCATACCGTGTCGGCGGGTTATGTCACGGCATCCACGTTCGTGCTGTCGATTTCTGCCTGGTATCTGCTCAAGGGCCAGGATGTGGAGTTTGCCAAGCGCAGCTTCCGTGTGGCCGCTGCCTTCGGCCTCGCTTCCGTGCTGTCGGTCATCGTCTTGGGTGACGAGTCGGGTTACACCGTGGGTGAAGCCCAGCAGACCAAGCTTGCCGCCATGGAAGCCATGTGGGAAACCGAGCCTGCACCAGCTTCTTTCAACCTGGTGGCCAGTCCCAACGAGGCTGCGGGCAAGAACAATTGGGCCGTGGAGATTCCCTGGGTCATGGGGCTGATCGGTACCCGATCCACTACCCGCGAAATCCCGGGAATTCATCAAATCAAGGACAAGAACCGCATCCGCATCCTGTCCGGAATGCAGGCCGTA
>JAJZHC010000140.1 GCA_021804705.1 Pseudomonadota bacterium | reverse complement strand
CACCGGTCCCAACATGGGGGGCAAGTCCACCTACATGCGCCAGACTGCACTGATCGTGCTGCTGGCCTACGCGGGCTGTTTCGTTCCGGCAAGGTCAGCGGTACTGGGGCCGGTGGACCAGATCTTCACGCGCATCGGCGCTGGTGATGACCTCGCGTCAGGACGTTCCACCTTTCTTGTGGAAATGTCAGAAGCCGCACACATCCTCAATGCGGCCACCGAACAGAGCCTGGTGCTGGTGGACGAGATCGGACGCGGCACCTCCACCTTCGACGGCCTGGCGCTGGCTTATGCCATTGCGCGCTACCTGATTGAAAAAAATCGCAGCCATACCCTGTTTGCCACGCATTACTTCGAATTGACCCAACTGGCGCTGGAAACCCGTGGCGTGGTCAACGTTCATCTGGACGCCGTGGAACACCAGGATCGCATCGTCTTTCTGCACGCCCTGGAAGAAGGACCGGCAAGCCAGAGCTATGGCCTGCAGGTCGCTGCCCTGGCGGGCGTTCCGGGTAGCGTGATCCGGGAGGCTAGACGCTATCTCGCCCATCTGGAAGAGAGTGCCGTCGCCCAGCGCCCGCAAGGAGACCTGTTTGTGGCGCCATTCAACACCACCGCACCCACGCCTCAGCCCGATGTCCCGGCCCCACCCCACCCGACCCTCTCCCAACTGCGCCAGCTCGATCCCGACGCCCTGTCGGCGCGCGAGGCCCTGCAACTGCTCTACGAACTGGTGCGCTCGGCGCGCCAGGATTGATGCGGGTCAATCCCTCCCGCAATTCCCTTCTCCATGTCACGCCATCGCTCCATAATGGTGCGGGCTTGCTTATTCTTGGGCCTCATGTTTTATCGGGTTATGCCGATAATCCATGTAGCCCTGGATAGCAAAGAACATCCACTAAGCAACGTCTCTAAAAAAATGATTCGAGGAGCTTGATATGAAAAAGTTTTTATTTGCAGTTGCCGCAGCATCCTTCATCGCCATGCCCGTGCTGGCGGACAGTTATGCCACGCCGAAGGAAGCCGAAGCCATGGTCTCTAAGGCCGCCAAGGCCCTGCAGGCCAATCGCGACGCCACACTCAAGGAAATCACCGCCAAGGACAAGAAATGGGTGGACCGCGACCTGTACCCCGTGGTCTATGACATGAACGGCAAGTGCCTGGCCCACGGCCAGAACGCCAAATCGGTGGGCAAGGACCTGATCGATCTCGCCGACGCCGATGGCAAGGAATTCATCAAGGAACGCGTGGAACTGGCCAAGAGCAAGGGCAAATTCTGGCAGGACTACAAATTTACCGACCCCGTCAGCAAGAAGGTACTGCCCAAGTCGGCCTATTGCGAAAAAGTGGGCGAAGACATCGTCTGCGCCGGCATCTACAAGCACTGATCGCACCGATCAACCGTCCTGAGAGTCCACTGTGAACATCAAGAAAAAGATACTGCTAGCACCCTTGTTAACCGTCGTCATGATGCTGGTACTGGGTATCGTCACTTTCTTTGGCATGCGGACCATGCAGGGCGCGCTTGAGACCATCACCACCAGGGGCATGCAACACACCGCGCTGCTCAACGGCAGCCGCGATGAGCTCCTGGAGGCCAACATCGGCGTGTACCGCTTGTTTGCCTCCTTCGCCAATTTCGACGCCGAGCGCATCCAGAAGGAAACCACGACGATCCTGGCGCATGCGGACAACGCCATCAAGTTGCTCAAAGGCCTGGCCGGGCGCAGCGACCTGGGTGAAGAGGAAAAGAAAAACCTTGCAGCACTGGATCAGCCCATGGCCAAGTACCGCAAAAACGTGGCACAGGCCATCGACATGGCCCAGTCCGATCTCGCCAGCGGCACCGGCATGATGCAGGCCGCCGACAAGCGCTTCATTGAAATTGCCGCGCAAATGGATGGCATTCTGGCCGCACAGAAAGTGAAGGGCGAAGAGGCAACGGCCTCCGCCTCCGCCAGCGCCTCACGCACCATCACCCTGTCCATGGTGATCCTGGTAGCTTCGGTGGTTGCGGCACTGGCCATTGCCCTGACCCTGGCCAACCGTATCGTGGTACCCATGCTGGCCGCCATCCGCACGGCCACCTCCGTGGCCTCGGGCAATCTCACCAACCAGATCCCCAAGGGCCACAAGGATGAAACCGGCGACCTGCTGCGCGCCCTGAGCAGCATGCAGGCCAACCTGCGCCAGCTGATCGATACCATCGCCGGCAACGCCCGTCAGACGGCCGCCACGAGCACCAACATGTCCGGTGCCCTGAGCAACATCAGCCAGTCCGTGGAAGGCCAGAATGACGCCACCAGTACCGTGGCAGCGGCCATCGAGGAGATGAGTGTCAGCATCGGCAACATTCACGAGAATGCCAACCATGCCCTGGAAGCCAACCAGGAATCTTCGCGTCTGGCTTCGGAAGGCAGCACCATCGTGCAAAGCGCTTTCGACGAAATGACGCGGATTTCAAACACGGTCAAGGAAGCCGCCATCGTGGTGGAACGCGTCGGCCAACAATCCAACGACATCTCGGCCATCGTCCAGGTGATTCGGGAAGTGGCCGATCAAACCAACCTGCTGGCCCTCAATGCCGCCATCGAGGCCGCACGTGCTGGTGAACAGGGTCGGGGGTTTGCCGTGGTGGCGGACGAAGTGCGCAAGCTTGCCGAGAAGACCACCAGTTCAGCCCAGGAAATTGCCGACATGATCGTGGCCATCCAGCAAAGTGCGGGGCAGGCCGTGGAAGACATCCGCCATGTGGTGGAACAGGTTTCCGTGACGGCCACCTACGCCGACAATGCCCGCCAGTCCATCGAACGCATCCAGACGAGAGCAAGCCAGAGCGAAGGATTTGCGAAGGAAATCACCGCAGCACTGGGAGAACAGAGCAAGGCCAGCGAATTGATTGCCCAGAAGGTGGAAGGGATCACGCAGATGAGCGAAGCCAATGCCCTGGGCGTATCTCATGCCAGTCAGTCCATGGGCGAAATGGAAGCGCAATCGCGCCTGCTGCAGGATGCAGTGACGCGATTCAAGGTTTAACGCACCCGGCAGGTTTTAGTGATGGTGGCCGTGTTCGCCGTGAACATGGCCATGCTGCAGTTCTTCCTGGGTAGCCGGACGCACGCCCAGCACGGTGCAGGCAAACACCAGCGTCTTGCCTACCAGCGGATGGTTGCCGTCCACCACCACCTTGTCGTCGGTCACGTCCGTGACGGTATACAACACCGTTTCATCGTGAGCCGCGCCTTCTGGCTGACCTTCAAACTGCATCCCCACCTTGACCTGTGGCGGAAAAAGGTTGCGCGGTTCAACCCGCATCAGCGATTCGTCGTATTCGCCGAACGCATCATCCGGTTCCATGGTGACCGTACAGTTAAAACCCTCGGCCTGGCCTTCCAGTGCTTCTTCCACCATCGGAAAAATACCGTCGTAGCCGCCGTGCAGATAGCTGACTGCGGGGTCACTGGCTTCCAGCAACTTGCCCTCGTCGTCCGACAGGGTGTAACTCAGGGTGACCACAGAATCTTTTGCAATGACCATTTCTACTCAATCTCCTTCACCAGTTTCAACACTTCGACCACATGGTCACGGCTGTTCTGCGCCGGCACTACATGCCGCACGACACCGTCGCGGTCGATGACGTAAGTCACGCGATCCACACAGGTGCGCACATGCCCACCCATCTCTTTTTCATGTAAGACGTCATAACGCCGGCACACGTCACCCTCCACATCCGACAGGAGGCGTGAACTGAGCCCGTTGGCTTCGCAAAAATCGGCATGACACAGGATGTCGTCCTGCGACACGCCCATCACCACGGCCCCGTGATGCGTGAAGGCATCTTCGTGGTCGCTGAAATCAATGGCTTCACGCGTGCATTGGGGCATGCTGTCTCGCGGGTAGAAAAACAGCACCACTTTCTTTTTTCCCCTGAAATTGGACAGGCGAACCATTTCCATTCCAGAGTCTGGCAGCTCGAAACCTGGTGCTTTTTGTCCCACTTTCAGCATGAAATATCTCCAACGCCCTCGCGCTGATTCTATCCCATCCCCGCAGATTGTGTTGGACTGCTCCTGCTCCCGTGACATGTGACTTCTGGATTACAATCCGGCTTTGGTTGCGAGACACTCATGAAGACATCGTTACTGGGCACACTGAGCCCCAAGGCTTTCCTGGCACGCCACTGGCACAAAAAGCCGCTGTTGGTACGTCAGGCCATACCGGACTTTCTGGGTTTTCTCACGCCCGCCGAAATCAAG
>JAJZHC010000139.1 GCA_021804705.1 Pseudomonadota bacterium | reverse complement strand
CATGCCGGGCAGCACCCGGGCCACGCGACCCCAGTAGATGTTGCCCACCAACCCCCGTGCTGAGGCGCGTTCCACATGAATTTCCTGGGGCACGCCCAGTTCCATGATGGCCACACGCGTTTCCTGAGGGGTAATGTTGACCAGAATCTGATTGTTCACGGCACACCTGTTTCAAATAGGGCAAGAAGTTGGTCGGTCTCAAACAGGGGCAGTCCCATGACACCGCTGGGGCTACCGTCCACCCGCTCGATGAAACGGGCTGCATGGCCCTGGATGCCATAGGCCCCCGCCTTGTCATGGTACTCGCCCGTGGCGAGGAACTCATCGAGATCCCGATTGGACAGGGCGCGAAACCAGACCCGCGTGACCGAAAGGCGCGATTCCAGCACGGGGCCCTGAATCATGGCGATGGCCGTGATGACGAGATGCATGCGATCGGAGAGCCGGCCCAGCATGGCACGCGCTTCTTCCGCATCGGCAGGTTTCCCCAAAATCCCGTCATCCAGGGCTACGGTGGTGTCTGCAGCCAGCACGGGGTGGCGCGGCAGGGAAGACCGTTCCAGGCGGGCCCAACCTGCTTCGGCCTTGGTTTTGGCGAGGCGCAAGGCGTACCCGGCAGGTGCTTCGTCAGGGTGCGGCGTTTCGTCCACGGCTGCATCGCCCTGTCCGGGCATCAGCACTGCATGGGTGACGCCGATGCGCGTCAGCAATTCACCCCGTCGGGGGCTTCCCGAAGCCAGGTAGATCATGATGATTCACTCACGATGATAGGGATGTCCTTTGAGGACCATCGCTGCACGATACAGCTGTTCTACCAGGATGGCACGTGCCATGCCGTGCGGCAGCGTCATGCGCGAGAGGGACAGGAGCGACTGGGCACGTTGTTTGATGCGGGGGTGGAGTCCGTCAGCGCTGCCGATGACGAAATAAAGATCGGTACCTTGCGGCAGGGCATTTTGCATCGTTTTGGCCAGATCGTGCGTGCTCCAGAGGGTTCCGTGTTCATCCAGGGCGTACAGCATCATGCCATGGTCGGGCAGGATAGACAGGATGCGCTGGGCTTCGGCTTCCAGGAGCTGTTCCGTGGTGCGCCCGCCGCTGCGCGCCTCCGGTTTCAATTCGATCAGTTCCACGGGCATTTCGCGCGGCATGCGCTGACTGTATTCCTGGGTCACGTCACGTACCCACTGGGGCATGCGATGGCCCAGGGCAATGATGCGGATTTTCAAGCGCGTCAGCTCGAAGCAGCCGCGCGCAGCGGCGGGCGCCGCGAGCCACCCCACAGTTCGGACAGGTTGTAATACTCTCGCACGGCAGGTTGCATGACATGTACGACTACGGCACCGAGATCCACCAGGATCCATTCACCGCTCTGCTCCCCTTCCACCCCCTGGACGGGGACCCCCTTTTCTCTCAGGCGGTCTTCCACGTTATGGGCCAGGGCCTTGGTCTGGCGCGTCGAATCGGCGCTGGCGATGATCATGAAGTCGCAAAGGGAAGTCATGCGGTGTACATCCAGAACCTCGATATCCCTGGCCTTGATGTCCTCCAGTGCGAGGACGGCCTCATCCTTGATGTGCTCGGAATCCATTCGTCTCCTATCGGTAAAGCTGGTGTGATTCAATATAGTCCAGTACCGAGGCTGGGAGCAAATCGCCCACGGGCTGGTGATGTTGCAAGGCGTTGCGCACCCCTGTGGAGGAGATGTCGAGGAGCGGGATATCGAGCAGCGCGATGGTGCCGTTGGGGGGAAATTTGGGGACAGACCCCATTATGGGGTCTGTCCCCAAATTCCCCCCTGACAACCGTTCCCGCAGGGCTGGCGCCATTTCCTTCGACTGAAAGTCGTAGCCTGGTCGGCAGGCCACTGCAATGTGCGCGTATTGAAACAGCTCCTCCCAACGATACCAGGTGGGAAGATTGAGAAAGGCGTCAGCTCCCAGGATCAGCCACAAAGGGCGGTCTGCCCCCCATTCGGCACGCAGCTCCTGCAAGGTGTCGAGGGTATAGGTGGGGCGGTTGCGACGGACTTCGCGATCATCCACTTTGATGGTGTCGCCGCATCCCACGGCCAGCCGGGCCATGGCCAGTCGGTCTTTTGCCGGGGCTTCGGGGTTGCGTTGCCAGGGGGTACCCGCAGGAATCAGCAAGACCTGTTCGAGATCGAGTTGCCGTTGGGCTTCCCGGGCCATGGCCAGATGGCCGGCGTGAATCGGGTCAAAAGTACCGCCGACGATGCCGACGCCGCTGCCTTTGCTCATCCGCCGCGGATCTGGCCGTTGCCCAACACCACGAATTTCTGGTTGGTGAGACCTTCCAGACCTACCGGTCCGCGCGCATGCAGTTTGTCGGTGGAGATGCCGATTTCGGCACCCAGGCCATATTCAAACCCATCCGCAAAGCGCGTGGAGGTGTTCACCATGACTGAACTGGAGTCCACTTCGCGCAGGAAACGGTTGGCGTGGTTCCAGTCGTTGGTGATGATGGCATCGGTATGCTGGGAACCGTAATGGGCAATATGATCCAGTGCCGCATCCAGTGAAGGCACCACCCGTATGGCCAGGATGGGGGCCAGGTACTCGGCGTACCAGTCGGCCTCCGTGGCTGGTTGGATGCCGCCAATGAGTCGCTGCACCGCGGCGTCGCCGCGCAGTTCCACACCCTTCTCGCGATAGAGGGCGCACAGGAGCGGCAGGACGGCAGGGGCAATGGCTTCGTGGACCAGCAGGGTCTCCATGGTGTTGCACGTGCCGTAGCGTTGCGTCTTGGCATTGTCCGCAACGCGGACGGCCATCGCCACGTCAGCGCTGGCGTCAATATAGGTGTGGCAAACCCCATCCAGGTGCTTGATGACCGGGATGCGCGCGTCATTCGAGATGCGCTCGATCAGGCTCTTTCCGCCGCGCGGCACGATGACGTCCACCAGCCCCTTGAGGGTGATCAGCTCACCAACCGCCGCGCGGTCCGCGGTGTCCAGCACCTGGATGACGGATTCAGGCAGCCCCGCGCCCCTGAGCCCTTCGTGCATGGCGCGAGCAATGACCTGATTGGACCCCAGGGCTTCGGAGCCGCCACGCAGAATGCACGCGTTGCCCGATTTGAGGCACAGACCCGCAGCGTCGGCGGTGACGTTGGGACGCGCTTCGTAAATGATGGCGATGACGCCCAGGGGAACGCGCATGCGGCCCACTTCAATGCCAGAAGGGCGCCGGACCAGTCCGGTGACTTCTCCCACCGGATCTTGCAAGCTGGCAATCTGCTCCAGACCTGTGGCCATGGATGCTATGGAAGCGGGGCTCAGGGTCAGGCGATCCAGGAAGGCGGCATCCTGCCCTGCGGCCCGGGCCTTGGCAAGGTCCGATTGATTGACTGCAACCAGTTCCGCCTGGTCACGGCGCAGGGCAGCGGCGGCCAGCAGCAGGGCCTGGTTTTTGGCTGCGGTACTGGCGCGCGCAACATGCCGGGAAGCAGCACGGGCTTCCTGTCCCAAGGCCTCGACATACGCTTTGATCGATAGTTTGCTCATCAGTGGTTTGTGTCGTTGATTAACGGTTAGTATCGTGCAATAGGGGCAACGTCAGCAACAGCATTGGGGACAGACCCCAAAATGGGGTCTGTCCCCATTATTTCTTTACCGTCCCACGCAAAAACCCCAAGCCCAGTTCCAGTAGGGTATCCCATGGATCGCCAGGCTCCACACCCTTGATGGCGCGGTCCACCTGATTGGCCATGACGAGTGCTGCCTCGCAGACGCCAGGAGGAATGCGCGTAGTCAGGGGTTCCAGCAGTTTCTGGCGGGGTCCCCACACCCGTGCTTCACGGAAGGCAGTATTCATGGGGCGTCGGTTGCGCTGGGCCGTGACGAGGTGCGCGAGTGCGCGGATATCCTCCACAACGGCCCACAGCACCAGAGGCAACGCTTCGCCTTCAGCCTGCAGGCCGCGCAAGGTGCGGACGAAGCGGGCCAGGTCACGACGCATCAACGCATCAGTCAGGTCATGCACGTCGTGCCGTGCAACATTGAGCACCGCATGCCGAACGGCTTCAGCGGAGAGCATCCCGGCGGGGAACAACAAACCCAGCTTCTGGATTTCCTGGTGTGCCGCAAGCAGGTTGCCTTCCACGCGGGCGGCCAGAAAGGTCAGTGTTTCGGCGTCGGCCTGCTGCTGCTGTCGGGCAAGACGCTGGGAAATCCACGAGGGCAGTTGATCGCGGTGGATGGTTGCGGCCACGACCATCAGCCCGTTGGATTCCAGCGCCTTGAACCAGGCACTTTGCTGGGCACGATAGTCGAGGGCGGGCAAAC